>DEAY01000211.1:0-35658 GCA_002348345.1 Verrucomicrobia bacterium UBA2970 | reverse complement strand
ACCTCGATCTCCGGAATCATGCAGGTGGGAGGCTCGACTCCGGCGACGGCGTAGGCCGTCGCGTGGGGAGGGTGGCAGTGCGCGGTCGCTTTCGCTCGAGGCACCGCCTTCATGATCTGCAGATGCATCAGGATTTCGCTCGTCCGCTTTTTCACACCGGCTTTCTGGTTTCCCTCCAGATCGACCAAACACATATCCTCCGGTTTCATGAACCCCTTGGACACCAGGGTCGGGGTGCATAATGCCAAATCATCCGCAACCCGGATCGCGATGTTGCCACCATTCCCGTCGACGTAGGCCCGTTGCCACATCCGCCTTCCCACATCGCAGATTTGTTCCTTCAAATCGTGCATGGAGGCGGTGCTGAAAAAGGCTTCCAATTCTGCAGTGGAACTCGATGCTGAAACTGCGTCCGTGGCGACGCGGTCCACCGCCTGCTTCAGGCTCGGTTCGTTCAAAGGGCCGCTTCCCGAGAGCTTCCCCTCCTGACTCCGTATCAGATCCCGAGCCGAGGGGGTTAAGATGGCGTCGGCCGGCAGACTCCCCAAAGAGCCTCCCTCCGCCAAAAGGGACTCCACGTCCCGTGCGCTAACAATTGGTTTCATCGTTTTGGTGAATAAAAAATCTCATCAATCAAGGCCGTGTTGATCGCATCGATCGGCGGCGGCTCGTTAAACGGCGAGGCGGCCTCACGGCCTTCCACAAATCCAATGGTATCGCCCACTCCCCCTCCTAAATTGTCAAACACCACCAAGGAGGGCTCGGCACTCAGAGGAAGATCCGGCCGCTGAACGTCTTGAAGCTCCTCTCTTCCATGAGGACTCACAATCAACCAACGGGCGCCTTTCAAGGGAGCCAGTGATTGACTCAACGTCACTCGTCCAATGACCTTGCCAATCCTCACGACGCTGCTTCCCCACTTGGCTCGTCAACAACGCCAGAGATCATCATCCGAACGGGACTCTTGGCATCGCCCACGACATTTCTTGAAGCCATGCCATCAGAGGTGACAATCACGGTTTGGTGCATCCCCGCGCCGTGGGGGTCGATCGCGACGACCGGCGTCCCCTCGGACTCACCCGACGCACTCAGCGGCTGGCAAATCAACAGGCGCCACCCCTCCAGACTTTCGTGTTTCCGAGTGGCCACGATACTTCCCTCTACTCTCGCCAAAAGCATCGCCTCAATAAATCCGTAAATTGTCCACCATCACGCAGCGCCTCACTCGAGTGAAGGTCTGTGGATTCGTCACCCCTTCTCCCGTGGGGGTGGCAATGGAATAACTGAGATAGCCTTCACCGCCCAACCCCAGTCCAGCCATACAAGGCCCGTTCTTGACAAAGAGGGTCGTATCCAGCGCTCGGGCCATGGCGGTCATATGATTGACGTCATGGGAATGAATGATCGACGTATGCTTGTAGTCGTGTTCCGCCACCTTGCAGGCCTCAATCCCCGCCTCAACGGAGGGCACTCGGACGATGGGGACGAAGGGCATCATCTGCTCTTCCTTCACGAAGGGATGGTCGGCGTCGGTTTCGGCGAAGAGGAGTTCCGTTCCCACCGATAAATTGATCCCTGCCGCCTCTGCTAGCACGGAGGCATCTCGTCCGATCAGCTCCTTGTTGACCACCGGTTCGGGGCAACCAGCTCCCTCGTTGGCCTTGAATTCAAAGGCGGCTTCGGTGAGCTCGTTGAGTTGCTGATCCCGCAATCGAAAGGCTCCCGCCCGCTCGAGGGCCGACATGAATTCATCGGCCACCCGATCCAAAACGAAGACCTCCTTCTCACCAATACAAAGCAAGTTATTGTCATAGGTGGCCCCCTGGATCACCGCTTCCGCAGCTCGCTTCATGCAGGCCGTGTCATCCACCAAGACGGGTGGGTTACCGGGCCCCGCACAGATTGCGCGTTTCCCGGTCTGCATCGCAGCCTTCACCACACCCGGCCCTCCCGTCACGCAAAGTAAGCGAACCGCTTCATGGGCGCACATTTCCTTGAAGGAATCAAAGGTGGGCTCTTCGATGATACAGACCAGATTCTGAATGCCCGTTTCTCGTTCGATCGCCTGATTGAACACCCGAACCGCCATGGCGGCACACTTCGACGCTGCGGGGTGGGCATTGAAGACCGCCGCATTGCCGGCACCCACGATGTTGACGACATTACCGGCCAGCGTCGGGATGGAGTGAGTCGACGGGGTGACGGCCCCGATCACCCCAAACGGGGTGTACTCCTCGAGGGTGATTCCGTGATCACCACTTCGACCGGATGGGCGAAGCCATTCGACGCCTGGAACGAGCTTGATAATCTGCAGTTTCTCAATCTTGTGATCCAAGCGCCCGATCTTGGTCTCCTCAAGTTCGATCCGCCCCCACTCTTCGGCCTTGTCGTTGCTGATCGTCTTGATGATCTCTTCCACCTTGCGCCGTGCCTCGATGCCTTTCTCTTGCAACTGCAAATACGCTCCATGGGCAGCCTCGCAGGCTTGCCCGGCGGTTTGAAAAACCCCATCGTGGCCGCCTCCCGAGCTGGGACGGTGGCAGCCACACGAATCGTTCTTGGGGGATGCCTGAGGCGTCCCGCCATCCAACCTTCCCAGCACCTCCGCCACGACTTCGCGAATCAGAGATTCATTGAGTGTATTCGACATGTTTCTATTTCTTCCCAAGCTCCTTGAAAGTTCCCCAGCTCAACGAGCTACGACTTCGCGTTAAAGATCTGTTTTCCTTGAACATCAACCGCGTCGACAATCCCGATAATGACGGCATCGACCGGCAGCGATTTCATCTGTGGCGCCAACCGGGCACTGCTGCCCTGACAAAAGAGCACCATTTCCCCTTCTCCGGCCCCGACGCTATCGACCGCGACAATCGTGTTCTTGCCCTGGCGGAACTGGGTCGGATCGGTTTCATCCACCAACTGAGGCCGCAACAAGAGGAGCTTTCGCCCACTCATTGAGGGATCCTTCTTAGTCGAGACGACCGAACCTTCCACCCGAGCCAGGAACATGAACGCGCCTTACTTGGTTGGCAGAATGGTGTCCGTGTCGGAATGGGGCCGGGCAATGACGTGGACACTGACCAGGTCGCCATTGATCGACTTAATCGCCTCCGCTCCGGCATCGGTCGCCGCCTTCACGGCCGCCACATCACCGACCACCACCGATGTCACCAAGGCACTCCCCACCTGGGTCATCGGTCCGGCCAGTTTCACATTCGCAGCCTTCAGCATGGCGTCCGTCCCTTCCACCAGCGCCACTAAACCTCGAGTTTCCAACATTCCTATCGCTTGATTTGCCATCGAATCGCTTTCTCTAGTTATTTTCCAGAAATCGTTTTACTTCTCTCCCCACGACCAACTCTTCATTCGTGGGGATCACAAAAATCTTTGTTTTGGAATCAGCCGCGCTGATTTCAGCCTCTTCGGCCCGAACTGCCTCATTCTTTGCCGGATCCAATCGAATCCCCAATCCATCCAGTTCGGCACAGATACCGGCCCTTATTTCACTCCGGTTCTCGCCAATCCCTGCCGTAAACACCAACGCATCGAGACCGTTCAAAGGAACCAGATAAGCCCCTAGCCATCGACGCGTTTCGTCGATCAGAAAGTCCAAGGCAAGTTGCGCCCCCTCATTTCCGGTGGCCGCTTGCGCCTGGATGTCTCGCAAGTCATTGAATCCGCCCGACAGCCCCTTCAAACCCGCGTCGCGACACAATTGCCGTTCGATCTCATCGGGTCCGTAACCCTTTGTCCGCATCATGTGCAGCAAGGCAAACCCGTCGACATCACCCACCCGGTTATTATTGGGAAGGCCAGACTGCGGACTCATCCCCATGCTGTTTCCGATGGCAACTCCATTGCGAATTCCAGTCACCGACGAGCTTCCCCCCAGGTGACATGAGATCACTCGCAGATCAGATCCCTCAATCTGACCAGCGCCGCCATCCACATACAACTGACGCACCCGTTGCGCCACATCCTCACGTCCCATCAGCTCCGCCGATCGTTCCGCGATAAACTTGTGGCTGGCCCCGTGGAATCCCCACCGGCGAACCCCGGCCTCAAACCATGGGGCCGGCACGGCGTAACGTTTTGCCGTTTCCGGAATCCACTGATAAAACGCCGTTTCAAAGAGCCCGATTAAGGGCGTCCTCGGCATCCGCTCGGAAAACACACGAACCCCCATCAGGTAGGCGGGATTGTGCGCAGGTGCCACCGTGTTTCCCACCTCCATGGCCTCCAGCACTCGTTGATCCAAGCGCACGCACCCGGTCACACCATCCGCCAGGACGGTTTTAAAGCCGACGGCCGCCAGATCGTCTTCGGAAGCGATGAAGCCCCCTTCTTTCAGTTCGCGAAGGCAGGCATCCACGGCCTCGCGATAATCCTCGACTCGCTCAAATCCCCCGCGGGTCACCAAGGCTTCTTCCCCCTCACCGAAGTCAAACAACCGATACTTCAGCGAGGTGGAGCCTAGATTGGCGACAAGGATTTTCACGAAGCGTGCCAGTGGAACCAGATGACGAGAATGTCGCCTAGTTGAGCCACTTTCCGAGTCCACCGAGTTCTTCGTGGGGACGCGGAATCACTTGCACACTGACCACTTCCCCCACTTGAGCCGCCGAAGCCGCCCCGGCATCGGTCGCCGCTTTGACCGCGGCTACGTCGCCGCGAAAGAATCCCGTCACAAATCCACTTCCCACTTTTTCCCAACCGGTCATCGTCACGTCGGCCGACTTGAGAGCCGCATCACAGGCCTCCAAGAGCGCACATAGGCCGCGGGTCTCGATCATTCCTAAAGCTTGTTGAGCCATTTTTTTTCTTTCCTCAGTATTTTGCCACTCGTCTCCAAACCTTACCCCTTCGCCGCCTTGGGCACCTCCACAAAGGCCTTGAGCAGATCATCATGAGGGCGTGCCAGGATGTGAGAGCTCACGAGCTCACCGACCCGGCTTGCTGCGTTGGCCCCGGCATCGACCGCCGCCTTTACGCTACCGACATCGCCACGAGCTAGAACGGTCAAGAAACCGCCCCCGATGGGAACTGTTTTGAGGAGCTTCACATCGGCGGCCTTGACCATGGCATCACTCGCCTCGACCGCGCCGACGTAGCCCTTTGTTTCAATCATTCCGAGTGCTTCACTCATAAATATAGCTGCTTCTTTCCAATTTCATCCTGTTCGATCCCCCGAAGTGGCAGGCTCGCCCTTCCCCCTTGTTTCTCCTAAACGACAATCTCGCACCGACTCTCCGGTTGGAGATTGCAGGCGTTGCCTTCATCCGTATCAATGTGAACTTCAAGTTTAAAACTCGGGTCCACCCGGACCAGCATCTTGTCCAGAGACAAGCCACAAGGCCCCTCAATCCGAAGCGCCACATCGTCGCCTTGCTTGACCCCATAAAACGCCGCGTCAGCCGGCCCCATATGAACATGCCGGAGGGCCCGAATCACCCCCTGCTCCATCTTGAAGAACCCCGCGGGCCCCATGAGCATGCCGCCCGGCGTCCCCTCAATGCTGCCCGAGCTCCTCAAGGGGATGTCAAAACCAAGCGCGATCGCATCGGTGTAAGCCAATTCCACCTGATTCAGTGTCCGGCAGGGACCCAGAATCCTTAAGTTGGAGATGACTCGACTCCGAGGCCCAATCAACGTGACCGTTTCCTTGGCGGCGAATTGCCCCTCCTGATAAAGCATCTTGTGAACCGTCAGCTGGTGCCCAGTCCCAAACAGCGCTTCCACGGCCTCCTGGGTAAGGTGGCAATGTCGAGCACTCACATTGACGACCAATGGGTTCGGAGAACCCGCTGCACGCGGCGCCTGAACCCCCATGCGATCATAAACCGCCTGACGGACGAGATGCTCGACAATGGCTCGATGGGGAATATTCGGGGTCGCTGGCATCGCTAAAGCACCTAATCATTCGCACCAACGACCAACATTTGTCAAATATTATCTTTCAAAATCTACCAAAACACATCATTGTATTTCATAAATTAAACACGATTTAGGGATTACCGATCAAATTCTGTCATATTTATGCAAGCTGAAGAACGGCAGGCTCGGATCGAAGCCTATCTCCATCAACGGGAATTTGCTTCCCTGGATGAGTTATCAGAGCTGGTGGACGCCTCCGCATCGAGTGTCCGACGCGACTTGGGCATCCTAGAAACCAAGGGCACGGTGAAACGCACCCACGGCGGGGCGCGACTGACAACCCCTCGAACCGACGAGTTCGCTTTTTCCGCCCGCGATTCTCACCAACTCCCAGAAAAGGAGGCCATTGGTCGGGCTTGCGCCGCCCAAATCGAACCCAATCAAAGCGTCATTGTGGACGCCGGGACCACGGCCTATCACGTCGCCCGACAGCTCGAACCAAAAACGCCGCAAATCATCACGAATTCACTCCCGGTCGCCAATCACTACAACGCCGCGACCCAAGTCGAGGTCCTGGTTTCAGGCGGAGTCATCTATCCCCGGCTCGGAGTCCTGGTCGGTCCTCATGCCGTGGAGACCTTTTCAAAGGTTCGCGTCGATGTCGCCATCATGAGTGCCGGGGGGATCACACTCGATGGGATCATGAATTCACACGCCTTGCTGGTCGACATTCAGCGCGCGATGATTCGAGCCGCCCAAAGAGTGATCTTTTGTCTCGATCACACCAAATTCGGAAGGCAGTCGGTCTCCTTGCTCTGCAGCCTTTCGGAGGTCGATCTGATCGTCACCGATCGCCACGTTCCCTCCGAATTTGCTTCCGCACTCGATGCCTCCGAGATCAAACTCATCGTCGCTTCATGAGAAGTCTAACATTGGTCTTTTTGCTAGCTCTCTCCCTCGTCGTGAGGAGCGACGATTCCTTCCCCGGAGACGCCAGTCAATGGCATGGCTTCAAGCGTCACGATTTCGAATTCAAGGGTCGAAAGGGCATCATCGTTCAGCCCCAACAAGCGGCCGATCAGAAACCCTGGATCTGGCGGGCCCGTTTTTTTGGCCACGAACCCCAACTCGACCTGGCCCTTTTGAACCGAGGCTTTCATCTGGCTTACATTGATACCGTCGACTTGTTCGGATCTCCCTCGGCGGTTGGGATTTGGAACAGCTACTACCACTTCCTGGTCGGCGAAAAGGGCCTCCATGCCAAACCGATTCTGGAGGGGATGAGCCGGGGAGGCCTCATGATCTACAATTGGGCGGTTCAGAATCCTACTCGGGTGAGCGGGATTTACGCCGACGCCCCCGTTCTCGACTTCCGCTCCTGGCCCGGCGGCGGACGCCGATTCTCCCATCCGGGCCAACAAGAGGCTTGGACGAAGCTCCTCAACGCATACGGATTCGAATCGGATCAACAGGCCCTCGAGTATCGGGGCAACCCCGTCGATCAAATCCGCCCCCTCATCGATCAAGAGGTTCCACTCTTCCACGTCTGTGGCGAGGCGGATCAAGTCGTACCTTACTCCGACAACACCGGCCGGTTCAAACACCGTTACCAGCAACTGGGCGGTCGGTGGTTTCAGGAAATCGTCAAACCGCAAGGAGGGCACCACCCCCACAGTCTCCCTGATCCAGGCCCCCTCGTCGAATTTGTCCTCACCTGCTTGAAGGCACCATCGCCATGAGCCCCTTGATCCTCGCCTGTCCGCGCACCGGGATTTGAATTCCCCGTTGTTTCGTCCGGATCCCTTTGATTCAATGCCGGCATGGCGCTGTCCAAACCACAAATCATCGAGCAACTGATCGATCCCGGAATCATCGCCGTCGTGCGAGCCCGATCACAATCCCAAATCGTTCCCCTCGCCGAGGCCTTGCTGGCGGGGGGCGTTCGGGCGATCGAGATTACGATGACGACCCCCAACGCGATCGATGGAATCCATGAGGCCTCAACCGTCCTGGGGGACGCGGCCCTTCTCGGTGTGGGTACAGTTCTCAACCCCTCCACCGCAGAACAGGCGATTCAGGCGGGGGCCCAATATGTCGTCACCCCGATTCTCAAACCCGAGATCGTCCCCGTAGCCCACGCCGCCGACAAACCGATCATGTTGGGATGTTATTCCCCGACGGAAGCACAGGTGGCCTTCGAGGCCAGGAGTGATTTCGTGAAACTCTTTCCAGCGGACGGGCTCGGTGCTTCTTACATCAAGGCGCTTCGCGCTCCCCTGCCGCACCTCCGGATCGTCCCGACAGGAGGAGTCAATCTGGAAACCATGGAATCCCTCCTCAGGGCAGGCTGCGTCGCCCTTGGAGTCGGATCGTCGCTCATCACCAAGGAGATTCTTGAAACGGAAAACTGGGCACTCCTCACCGACAAGGCCAAGGCCTATGCCGACCGGATCCGCACCCTTCGCCGGGCGATGGACTGAGATCAGAAAACGCCGGGAAGGGTCGCCGAAGCGTCCCCACACCCTTCCCGGCAAGCGCCTTGAGCCTAGCTCACTTCCGGTTTTCACCGGCCCCACCAAGCTGACATGGCCCTCGGAGCCAAAGGTGCTTCGCGATTTCGCTTCCTCCATAGCAGCGTCACCCCGTTTCACCTAAACTGTTTCCAATCCCATAGGGCATTCCCTATGACAAAATTAACTTAGCATGTAGCATGCCATTCTTACATTTAGAGGGAGCAGCCTTGGAGGGGCACCGGAAATTAACCTCCGGCATGAGGACGCTCCAGGAAAGGGCACCCCCTCTCAATCGAGGTGGCGATAAACATCATCGGAAGGCTCATACTGGAGGAAGTCGCGTCCCTCCCGGAGGCTCCACACCATCCCCCGATTCCTGGACATTCCATTGACGGTCACAAAATGTCCTGGCCAATGAGTGGATTCCGCATGGAGGCTCCTGATCATGAGTTGACGAAAATCGTCGTTGGCCAACCACATCTCCCGGAACCATCGGTTCGTTTCCGCCAATGCGGGATCCTCGGTCACGCCCTCCTTGCGTTCGATCGTGATGGAACCGGCCGCTGACAAGGTAGAGGGATCATTCTCGCCGGGCTGACACCAACCGATTCGCAGATTCACGGCCGTGATCCTTCCGTTGGTGGCATCGGACACCGTTCGACTCGTCCGTTCACCCGCCAGTTTAACTGCGGCATAACCGGTCGAATCGATCGTCTTGATTCCGGAATGCCATACCGTCCCGACTCCGGGTTCAAGATCCGTCGTCAAACGACCTGCCGAGTCGTTTTTGCCGAAGAGGCTCTCCTTGTAGCGACCCATGACGTGATTGCTGGAAACATAGACCAGCCGTTGGCGCTTGAGCGAAGCCAGGAGAGCGGTCGTGATATGATTGGTCATATCCATGGAGACGGCGACCTCCTGCCACGAGGCCTCCGGGAAGGGATTCTGCGCGGCAAAATGGATCACCGCATCCACCTCCAAAATGCGCCCTCGCCACCGCAAGTCGTGCCATTTCGAAAGATCGCACTGGATGAACTCGACCGTCGGCCAAGCGCTCAATCGATCCGCTTGATGGGGGTCCGGCGTCCCGAGATCACAGGCCAGAACCCGACTCCATTCAGACCTTCCGGCTAACAGCTCTGTTGCCTTCCATCCCAGATTCCCCAATGCCCCCGTTACCAATACCGCTTCCAAGGGTCTCTTTCCTGATCACTCGCATCGACCGGCCGGCTCATCGGGGCGGCCTTTCCTGGTAAAACCGGTCCCGATGGTGTCTTGCCAGTGCCTGCAATCGCGCGGCAACGACCGGGTGATCCGCGAGCACATTATTCGTTTCAGTCGGATCCCGCTCCATGTTGAACAACGACAACTCGACGGAATCTTGCCGATACTTGCCCGGAATCCCGCCGCCGCCCGGGGTCGCCAAGGTTCGATATCCATGAGGAAAATGAAGCTTCCATTTCCCGTCCCCGCTGATGACTCCCTGGAATTCACTCCCGTTGGAGAACGGATAATAGGCATTGGGATTGACGGCTCCTGCTTTGCCAATGATCAGATCCCAAACATTCTTCCCGTCGATCGGATTGGCAGGCAGCGACGCGCCGGCGAGCGACGCGAAAGTGGGAAGCACATCCAGGGAGCAAAACGCGCGTGAGGACTGAGAACCCGCCTTAATCACCCCGGGATACCTGATGAGACAGGCACTGCGAATGCCACCGTCAAACGAGGTCCCCTTCGCTTCCCGGTAAGGCGTCACTCCGGCGCGATCACCATAGGAAATCCAAGGTCCGTTGTCCGAGGTGAACAAGACCACCGTACGATCCGACAGGCCGGTCTCCTCGAGGGCGTTCACGATTTGCCCAACAGACCAATCCAATTCCATCATCACATCGCCATAGAGCCCGGCCCCCGATTTCCCGAGAAACTTCTCGCTGCAAAACAGGGGGACATGGGGCATGGAATGAGGCAGATAGAGAAGAAAGGGGTTCTCCGCGCTGCGGTGGATGAAGTCGACCGCCTTTTCCGTATACCAAGTGGTCAAATGGGGCTGATGTTTTTTGGTCACCCGCTCGATCGTGATCCGACCGTTCTCCCAGTACTGTAGGGGGAAGCGGCCCCAGAATTCCGGAGCCTCTGGGTGGAACTCCCACATGTCATTGGAATACATCAACCCGCAAGACTCATCGAATCCCCGCGCCGGTGGCCGGGTTTCGGGATGATCACCGAGGTGCCACTTCCCAAAGATGGCCGTTCGATAGTTCACGGTCTTCAGGACCTGGGCCAAGGTGGCATATTGAGGGTCCAAGCCCCTCTGTCGGGGCCCGTGCGCCCCAAACATCTTGGTGCGTCCCGGATAGCAACCCGTCAGGAGAGCCGCGCGAGAGGCCGAACAGATCGCCTGGGGCACATAAAACTGATCAAACCGGCACCCCGCGCGGGCCAGTTCCGCCACATGGGGCGTCGGATACTCGGGATTCCCGAAGGGGTGGAAATCCCCCCATCCCGCATCATCCAAAAAAATGATCACGAAATTCGGTGGCGGATTCTCTTCGGCCTGCTGATCAGCGGATCCCCAAAGCATCGCCACGAGAAGTAAGGTAAGGCGCACCAGCGGTTGCATCCCCTAATCTTTACCACTTCTCGCCGGCATCGCAACCATCCAGACCACCGATAATCGAGGCATTCTCGATCACTCTGTGATCGACGGATTGAATTGTCGCCCAGTTTCCCTAGAGTCGGGGCCGTGATTCGGAATATCATCTTCGACTGGTGCGGCACTCTGATCGACGACCTAGAGGCCGTCTGGAAGGCAACCAATCGAACCTTTGAGCAAGCCAATGTCGCCCCCCTGACGCTGGAGCAGTTTCGTGCTGAATTCCAACTTCCCTTCCGACCCTTCTATGAACGCTACACCCCTCATTGCTCCGAGGCGCAATTGGAAGGCTGGTATCTCGAAGCGTTCGAGGACGAGCAAGGATCGGTGAAACCCTTTCCTCACTCCGAGGCCTTTCTCGAATACTGTCAACGCCAGAAGATCAAGACCTTCGTCCTCTCATCCATTCACCCTCGCCATTTCGAAACCCATCTCCAACTCACCGGCTTTGACTCCCTCTTCCATCACACCTATGTCGGCGTTCATGACAAGCGCGACCAAATCACCCACCTCATCGCCACCCACGAGTTGGCACCAGAGGAAACCTTGTTCGTCGGCGATATGCAGCATGACATTGAAACCGCGAAACACGGTGGAACCAGGTCCTGTGCCGTCCTCACGGGGTTCAATACGTCCCAGCAACTCCAAGCCTGCGGACCGGATCTGATCGTGGAACACCTGGCCGAACTTCAACGAATCCTCGAGAGCAGCCAAGGCTCCCTCCCCGATAAGTGCTCCCCGCCCCCTCGGCCAAAGAGGACGTTTCCCCTCTCCACGGTGGGCGCCTTGATCTTCGATTCAGAGGATCGGGTGCTCATGATTCAGACCCATAAATGGTCGAACAAATGGGGAATTCCGGGTGGAAAAATCCAATGGGGGGAAAGCTCTCTTTGCGCCCTGAGACGCGAGATTCTCGAGGAGACTCATCTTGAGGTCGACGACATTGAATTCATCATGGTTCAAGACGCCGTCTTTTCGCCCGAATTCTTTCGTCGAGAGCATTTTATTCTCCTCAATTACACGTGCCGCGCCCGCCCCCCATTCGACACCCGGCTTAATCATGAGGCCCAACAGTTTAAATGGGTCTCCCCCAAAGAAGCCCTGTCGCTTGACCTTAATGAACCCACTCGCCGACTGCTCCAAACGGTTCTCGAGCAAGCGACCCCAACGTTAACGCCGCAACCCGGAATCTAATGGATCAGATCACCATTGAAGGTCTTGAGGTTTTTTACCATGTCGGAGTCCCGAAGACCGAACGAGCAAAAGCCCAACGCCTGTTGATTTCACTCACGCTCGAAACCCCCTTCGAGCGAGCTCAAGCCACCGACGATCTGAATGAAACCATCGATTACAGTGCGATTGCCATTGGCTTGACCGAGTTCGGGAAGGGGCGTTCCTGGCAACTCATCGAACGCCTCGCCAATGACATCGCACAATGGATTCTGTCAGAATTCAAACCGCTGAGAGTGACCGTCGAAATCAAGAAGTTCATCATCCCCAACACCCAGCACGTCGCGGTCAAGCTCACTCGCGAACCGTAGGCGGCCCGCTGCCCTCCCCTGTCTCATCTCCCAGCGATGCTCAATTCCCTGGGGGCCGGGGAAGGGTCGCCCTGACTTGCGCCTCGACCTCCGGCATCGGAAGGCCAGAAGCGGCCGCCACCCCCGCCGTGATCCCAGACACGTAGGCCGCGGAGGCGGATGTTCCGTTAATCAGCCAGGTCTCGCCCTTAAAATTCACATAGGAGTGTCCCGGCACCATGACATCAACGAAGCTGCCATGATTGGCATAGCCCGCGACATCGCCCCGCCGATTGGCCGAGGTCACGGCGAGGACCTCGGGATAGGCAGCCGGAAAAATATCGTGAGTTCCCGGTTCATTTCCGGCCGCCCCCACAAAAACAATCCCTTGCTGATGCGAGTGGCGAATAACGTCCTGAAGAAAAGGAGTCGCCTCCTGACCGCCTAAGCTTAGGTTAATGATCGAGGCACCCGATTCGATCGCCGCGATGACCCCGGCCGCCACCTGAAAAGTTGAGGTCGTCTCCTGGTTTCCATAAACATCGACGGGCAGAATCCTGACGTTCGAGCCCTGTCCACCGTCGTCCACCAGATCCAAACCGCGCAACATGGTTTCCGCCATCGTCGTCCCATGAGTCGGTTCACTCGTTGTCACCACCCCCTCCCCCGCCACGGAAATCCCGGGTAAGAGAAAGTCCGATGAACTCAGCCCGTCCCGTTGAACCAAAGTATCGATGAGCCCAACAACGACCCGTTCCTGATGAGGGTCGGAATTGGGCGATACCTTCGGCGCCGTCCGCTGCCCAAAATTGAGGGCGGCGAGGCGGGAGGGAATCTCATAGGCATAATTATCGGCAACGTCGACCTGGTCCAGGGCATCGAGGGACCGCCGTGCCGCGTCGGCGCTGGCCTTGTCTTTCCATCGAAGCCGGTAGGCGTTCGAGGTCTCGATCTTGCCGACGATTTCAGCGCCCAGCCGCTCAGCGATCTCCTCAATGGATTCCGAGGAATTGGGATCCAGTGAAACGATCAGCTCATTTTCAATTCGACGCCCCTCGGGTTCAGGCGGGCCCGGTGGGATCAGAGCCTCGGTAGCGGCCTTCATCGAGCGCTCATAGATGACCAGCCGCTTGGATCCATTGTCGCCCGACAAGAGCGCAAAGTGAAGATCACCAAGAATCCGACGGAGGCCTTGGTTTAAGGGCAACCCCTCGAACCGAGTGGAGACCCGCTGTCGCATCCCAGGCTCGATCATCACCTCCAATCCCGTCAGATTGCCAATATCCGCGAGCACATCCGCCAGCGGCGCGTTCGTCAGATGAGCCTCCAAGCTTGCCGTCACCGGATCCCACTCCACCCTCCCCTCCGCCAGGAGGCCATCGAACACCACCAGAAAGAGGCAAACCGCGACAATTCCAATTTCGCTAAACACTCTCAATTCTCTCAACCCCAGTCGAAAACAACCCCGCCGCACCTTTTCCAACCCCTCCTCCCCGAAAAGGTTGCCATCAAATCATCCCCAGCAGATCAGACTGAACTGCCCCCCCCATCCAGCCCACCAGATTTTATGAGGGCGGAGACATCCTATCGCTGCCCCGCCGTCTCCCCTAGACTCATGAATTGACGCCAAAACTGAAGAAAAGCTCCACAAAAATCGAGACATTTTGACGCAAACCCGATTTACACTTGCCGAAAAACCTTTTGGAGTGTACGATTAAGCCACCAATATGGCAGCGATCGGTCGGTTCCAGAAGGGCGATGATATTTTCTACGCCAAAGTCGTCGACGGCGAGCTCTTTAAGCTCAAAGGGGACGTCTTCGGGTCGCCTTCTTTCCAGAAAAAAGCACTTAGTCCCAAGGGGATCAAGACGCTCATCCCCGTCGTGCCTTCCAAGGTGATCGCCGTTGGTCTCAACTACGCCGATCACGCTCTCGAATCGAAGTCGGCCATTCCCAAAGAGCCCCTATTCTGGCTCAAAGCACCGACCTCCCTCATTCCTGACGGAGGGAAGATTGAAATTCCCTTTGCCGATCACAAGACGGACTTCGAGGCGGAACTGGCCGTCGTGATCGGGCGTCGAATGCGTAATGTCACACCGGCCGCGGCAGCCCGATACATTTTTGGCTACACCGCGGCTCAGGATATTAGCGACCGGACCATTCAGAAGTCGGAGAGTCAATGGGCTCGAGCCAAATCATTTGATACCTTCACTCCGCTGGGCCCTTATGTGGAGACCAAAATCGACCCTCACAAGCTGACCATTCAACTTTTTCAGAACGGTCAACTCCGCCAGAACTCGCTGACGAGTCAATTGATCTTCAATTGCTATCAGTTGGTCAGTTTCATCTCGACGAACATGACCCTCCTCCCGGGTGATATCATCCTGACCGGGACCCCGAGCGGGGTCGGCCCGATCCAATCGGGAGACCGCCTCGAGGTCAGGATCCAGGGGATGACGCCTCTGGTGAATACGGTCAAGTAACAACGCTTGGCCCTCGTTCCCGGTCGGAGGTTCTCGCAATTCCTCCCGATCTCTTGTTGACTCTCCAGACATGGACCATTACCCGCCCCATGCTTTCGCCTTCCTGGCCGCCTTTCAGTTGCTTCAGCCCAGCCTTCATTCGGAGGAGGTCGATCACATCTGCAATCACCAATTGCGTTTCCTTGCCCCCGCCACTTCCCCCGATCACCGAAAATACGCTCCGGCACGCCTCGTTGATTTTATCCACCTGAGGCTTGAGTTTACCCCCTCCTTCACCGACCGCACGGTTCAAGGCACGACCACCCTGCAATTCAAGCCCATCGCTCGACCAGTCCAAGTCCTCGCTCTCGACGCCATCGGACTCGACATCGAAGGTGTCGAGGCGACCCGCTCGATCGAAGAGTGGCATCTCAGCTCAGACCAACTCATCGTCCATTTCAAGAGCCCCCTGGAGATTGGGGCCCATACCACATTGACCATTCACCACTCAGCGGAACCCGAAAAAGGGCTTTACTTCCGGACACCCGAGATGGGCTACCGCAGCGGAGAAACCCACCTCTTCACCCAAGGAGAAGCCATCGAATCCCGCCATTGGTTTCCCTGTTTTGACGCCCCGAACGAAAAGCTGACCACAGAAGTCATTTGTTATGTCCCGGATGGAATGACGGTGCTCTCAAACGGAAGAAAACTGAGCGAGCAAAAGGATGAGTCTTCCGGCCTCGTGCGCTTCCATTGGCTTCAAGACAAACCCCACGTGAATTACCTGATCGCCGTCGTCGCCGGCTACTTCAAATCCATCCACGGCCAGTATCGAGACATCCCCATGGCATTCTACACCTTACCCTCCCAGATCCACATGGCCTCCAATTCGTATGCTGGCACAGAGGACATGATGGAGTTCATGGAGGAGGAAACCGGTATCCCCTATCCTTGGGACCAATACAATCAAGTCACCGTCAACGACTTCGTCGCCGGCGGAATGGAGAACACCACCCTCACGATCTTGACCGACGGCACCCTCTTCGATCAAACCACCGAGACACTTCGATCGAGCCAGGACCTGGTCGCCCACGAACTGGCCCACCAGTGGTTTGGCGATCTGGTGACCTGTAAGGACTGGAGCCAGATCTGGCTCAATGAAGGATTCGCCACCTACTTTGAAGCCCTCTACCGGGAATCCCAGGCAGGCCAAGACGAGTTTCGTTACGCCATGCTCAAGAAAATGGGCGGATGGTTGAACAACCCGAACGATCCCGTCGCGATCGTCCACCGTGAGTACGACCGTCCGATGCAACAATTCGGCTACCGAGCCTACCCCAAAGGGGCCTGGGTCTTGCACATGATTCGTTCCAAGATCGGTGCCACGGCGTTTCGGCGCATGATGAAAACCTTTTTGGAACGCCATCGCTACCAATCGGTCGACACCGCGGACCTCGCCAAGGTATTGGAGGATCTGACGGGAACCCCCTTCGATCAATTCTTCGATCAGTGGGTTTACCACGGAGGCCATCCCGATCTTAGCGCCTCCTTCCACTGGGACTCCCAAACCAAAATGGCCAGGCTGACCGTCCAACAAAAGCAGAAGCCCACCGACCACGTCCTTCTCTTTCGCCTCCCTCTAACCGTCCGGTTTAAAGGCCAGGATTGGACTCGAGATGTCGGGATAACCGTCGATGCCATCAAAGAGGATTTTTATTTCTCCCTCCCCCGTCGTCCAGAGATCGTCCGACTCGATCCGGACTTCACCACCCTGATGAGGGCCGAGATGAAGATTCCCCAGGACATGCTGCTGAAGCAGGCAAACGATGCCACGGACATCATCGGCCAAATCCTCGCCATCCGGGCGCTCGGAAAGAAAGATTCCAAGCAATCGATTGAGCTCCTTGGCCGGCAACTGACCACCAGCACCTTTTATGGCGTGCGCATCGAGGCCTCGAAGGCGCTTGGATCGCTTCACTCCGAACGGGCCCTCTCGGTGCTGCTTGCCGCCACCGAACAATCCGACCCCCGGGTCTTTCATCAGGTCCTCTCCGACGTGAGCCGATTCTACGATCCTCAGGTACGGAAAGAGGCCATGGACATCATCGAGCACCACCAAAACCCCATCGTCCAAGCCACCGCCATTACCTCGCTGGCGCCCTATCAAGACGAACACCTCAAGTCGATCATTCTCAACAGCCTCCGACGCCCCTCGTTTCAGGAACGAGTGGCCGGGGCGGCGATCTCCGTGATTGGCGACCGCGCCGAAGCCATTTACGTGGCCCCCTTGATGGAATACCTCATGACACGGCCCGACCAGAAGCCCGCGAGCGTGATGTCCCAAGGCTTGACGGCCCTGGCGAAGGCAGCCCATGAGCTCGACGATCGAACCCTTGTTCGAGAGTTCTTGGTCTCCAAGACGAGCCATCCGAGGAATCGCATCCGGAACACCGCCATCCGTGCCCTCGGGACCCTTGGGGATCCCCGGGCGATTCCAATCTTGCGCCGCCTGGCATCGGGCCATGCCGACCATCCTGATCGAAGAGCAGCTCAATCTTCTCTCGACCAACTCCGGAAGATTGAACCCCCGAACCGCCAATTGAAGCACCTTCAAGACGCCATCACCGATCTCGAAAGAAACGAATCGACCCTCGAAGACAGAATCGAGACGCTTGAAAAACAACTCAAGGCCCTCCGGTCGAAAGAGACGCTCGGCGCGGCGGAGAATCGCTCAGAGACCGAGACCCATTGATTGTCATCGAGGGCCCCCGGAAACTCCACGGACCCCTGGCTCCCGATCAAGACAAGCCGCGGCGGCGACCACTTCAACGTTGACAGGGCTCCGACCAGGCCGCTTAGTTTGCCGGCCGACGGACGTTAGACCGCACCAGATTAATCATCACCATGCGCTGGACCCAGACCTTTATCCCCACGCTCAAGGAAACCCCGGCAGAGGCCGAGATCCTCTCTCATCGACTCCTTCTTCGCGCCGGTTTGATTCGAAAGCTCACCGGGGGACTCTATACCTTCCTCCCCATGGGCCTGCGGGTCCTTCAAAAAGTCGAACGAATTGTCCGGGAGGAGATGAACCGGGCGGGGGCCATCGAGGTCCTGATGCCCGCCCTCCAGCCACCGGAAATCTGGAAACAATCCGGTCGATACGAAAGCGCCCAGGATGTCTTCTTCAAGGCCCACGACCGAACCAAACGGGAGTGGATTCTGGGGCCCACACATGAGGAAGTGATCACCACATTGGTCGCCGGCGAGATCAGTTCCTATCGTCAACTCCCCAGGAATTTTTACCAAATCCAAACAAAGTTTCGGGATGAGATCCGCCCCCGATTCGGGCTCATGCGGGCGAGGGAGTTCGTGATGAAAGACGCCTACAGTTTTGACGTCTCGGATGAGGCCGCTCAGGTGAGCTACCAGAAGATGTACGATGCCTACGTGAGTATTTTCCGCCGATGCGGCTTGCGCGCCCTTCCCGTGGAGGCCGATACGGGAGTGATGGGAGGACAACATTCCCATGAATTCATGGTGCCCGCAGAGGTCGGTGAAAGTGACATCGTTTACAACGAGGCAGGTAGCTATGCGGCCAATATCGAGAAAGCCTCCAGCGGCTTGAAGCCCCCGTTTCCGGATCCCGCCTCGGCCGAGGCCCAGCCCGCCGTCGAGAAGTTTGCTACCCCTGATGTCAAGACCATCGAAGCGCTCGCTCAAGCACCCTACTCCGTCCCGCCCTCTCGACAGATCAAGACGCTAGTTTACATCGCTGAGGACCAACCCATCCTGATCCTCCTTCTCGGGTCGGATCAATTGAACGAAGCAAAACTTGCCGCAGTGATCGGGACCACCACCTTTAGAGCCGCCTCCGCCAACGAAGTCTTTGAAACCCTCGGGGCACACCCCGGCAGTCTCGGAGCCATCGGCGTTTCGGGTCCGAAAATCTACGCCGATTCCATGCTCAAGAACGGCTCGGGACTCACCACGGGAGCGAACGAGGATGGTTTTCATCTTCGGCATGTTTGCGTCGAGAGAGATCTTTCGGTCTCCGAGTGGGCCGACCTCCGCACAGTCAAGGAGGGCGAACCTTGCCCGGTAACAGGGGAACCCCTCAAGCTCCAGGCGGCCATCGAAGTGGGGCATGTTTTCAAACTAGGAACCAAATACAGCGAGAACATCGGCGCCCTGTTTCTTGATGCCAACGGCAAGCAAGCCCCAGCCGTGATGGGATGTTACGGGATCGGGGTCACCCGCACCCTCCAGGCCGTCATCGAACAGGACCACGACGACAAAGGCATCATCTGGCCCATCGGCATCGCCCCCTTCACGGTTTGTGTCACCGCCCTCGATATTGATCCTGGCAGTCCGGCCATGCAGACCGCCGAATCCATCTATTCGGCCCTGAGCGATCGAGGCATCGAGGTCATTCTCGATGATCGGGATGAACGCCCAGGGGTGAAGTTCAAGGATTCCGAACTCCTCGGCTTTCCCGTTCGGGTGGCCGTCGGCGCCCGCTCGCTCAAAGAGAACCTGGTTGAGGTCAAACCGAGAACCGGCGAACTGCAGAAAGTCTCACCGGATTCGGTCGTGGATGTCGTCGTCGCCTGGATCGAAGCCCATCAGATTCCCTGCACGCCCTAGGTGTCCTCACGACCGCGAGCGGTTGAAGGGAGGGTCTAGCGGATCATGTGGCAGAACATGGCATCCCTTAGTTTAGGCTCAAACCAGGTGCTCTTGGGGGGCATGATCTGATCCGCGTCTGCGATGGCCATGAGATCCCGAATATCGGTCGGAAACATGGCAAAGGCCACTCCTTGGCCTGCCTGATCGACGAGCCGTTCGAGCTCCGCCGTTCCCCGGATCCCTCCGACAAAGGAAATTCGCTGACTCGTCCGAGGATCAGAGATTCCGAGAAGCGAACCCAACACCTGACGCTGAAGAATGGACACATCAAGCCGCTCCACCGGGTCCGCGTCAGAGCAAACGGTTTCCTTAAAGCGCAAGCAATACCACCGACGGTCGAGATACATTCCCAGTTGATGTTTGGCCTCGGGGACGACGGGACCCTCTCCGGATTCAATCTCCGCCACTTGGCTCAACCGGTCGATGAATGGCTCACAACCGAGGCCGTTGAGATCATGGACAAATCGATTATATGGCAGGATCTGCATCTGGTTGTCCGGGAAGAGCACCGTGAGAAAAAAGTCGCTCGAATGCCTCCCCTCACGGGCCTGTGCGACCCGCGAAGCGGCAGCGCTACGATGATGTCCATCGGCGATATAGAGTATCGGCACGGCCTGAAACTCGGATTCGATCGATGCCAGGAGGGCGTCGTCCGATATCGTCCAGGCTGAGTGTCTGACCTCATCCTGACCCACAAAGTCGATTTCGGGTTTGCTTTCGATGATCTTAGCGAATGGCCCATCCAGACTCGGCCGAGCGGGATAGGTCAAAAAAACCGGGCCGGTCTGGGCATCCAGCGCTTCCATATGTTTGACCCGGTCATGCTCCTTTTCGGGCCGGGTGAATTCGTGCTTGCGCACGATGCCCCGATCGTATTCCTCACAACTCGCCAAGGCGACCAAGCCGAGTTGGTGGTGTTCTCCCATGATCTGGCGGTAGAGATAGTAACAAGGTTTGGCATCCTGCCGGAGCAAACCCTCCTCGATAAACCGATCGAAGTTCTCTCGGCCCTTCGCATAGACCGCCTCATCGTAGGGATGGGTGCCTTCCGGGAGATCAACCTCCGGTTTACTCACATGGAAGAAACTCTTTGGGCGACCTTCAACGGCCCGACGTGCCTCATCGGAAGAGAGCACGTCATAGGGCAACTCGCAGATTTCAGAGGCCCATCGAGGATTCGGACGGAGCGCAGAAAACGGTTTTACACTAGCCATAATGATTCGAATTCGCGACCAGACCCAACCAGAACTCCGAGGGCCCCGTCAATGGTTTGTTCTTAAACCTCATCAGCGAACGGATCGTTGAGGGGGTCACGCCCTCCCCGATCAGAAGGGATGGAATTGAAGCACCGGACAGGAACCGCCATCCAGAGCAATCGGACGGCGGAATCCTAGGATTCCAAAACTGGCCTTGATATAAAAAAGTCTTGATTACGACACCAATATACGGTTAAACGCCGCTGATTAATGGCCTTAGTTCAACCGAAGTCTCACCGGAGCATCGCGTTATCATGAATCGCGAACCGCTCTTAACACTATTCTTGGAGGTTTCTTGAGTCGTCCTCACTTTTCCCGTCATCGCCGTTTTCGAGGTCCACGAATTCGAACCAACGAGCGGATTCGCGCCCGTGAGGTTCGCGTGGTCGATGCAAAGGGAGCTCAGCTGGGAGTTTTCAGTCGACAAGATGCAATCAAGATGGCCCGCGAACGGGGCGTCGATCTTGTTGAGGTGGCGGAAAAGGCCAATCCACCCGTTTGTCGTCTGGTCGATTTCGGCAAATACCAGTACGAGCAATCCAAGAAGAAAAAGGAGAACAAGAAAAACCAGCACTCCAATCGAACCAAGGAGGTTCAGTTGAGCGTGAAGATCGATCCCCACGATCTTCAAACCAAACAAAACCACGCCATTGACTTCCTCTGCGAGGACATGAAGGTCAAGGTAACACTCCGGTTTCGGGGCCGGGAAAACGCCCACACTGAGGTGGGCTTTGAGGTGGTTCAGCAGTTTCTCAACGATCTTCAAGCCTGGGGTCACGCCGATGCCCCGACGAAAAAAATTGGTCGTGGGCTGATTGTCATGGTGAGTCCATTGCCGAAGAACCAACGCGCCGAGCATCCGGGACACGAGAAGGTGCCACTGGATGAGGTTGCGCTCGAAACCGACCCCACCGACCATGGGGAAGATGGGGACCTTGGAGAGGATGGGGAAGACCCCGCGGTTGCCGACGTGCCGCAGGAGCACTCGTCGTCCTAACGATCGCCTGGATCCTGCGCATTCGATTCCGCTTCGGATTGGAAGGACTCGGTTTCCAAGCCTTGTTGCTTGAGCAGTTCATCCATCACCATCTGCATCTGGATTTCAGCCAGATCGCTCGTCAGCTCGTCTAAGTCCCCAACGGTCGATTTCAGCTCCTGCCAGTCCCCCACATAATCTGGATCCTCCTCGGGATCCGGCCCCATGGCCTCCTCAAGATCTTTCACCTTTGTTTCCAGTTCGGTCAGGTAGTCCGCCGCCAACTCGTCCCGACAAAGGTCGATTCCTTGCCGAGTCGCACGAAGGATTTCCCCCGCCTTCAACCGGTTCTCGATCCAACGCCGAACCGCCAGGTCGTCAAAAGCATGTTCAACCGATTCCTCGACCATCTGCTGGACGGCCGCGTCATCGACATCCACCACCGCAGACTGAACTTGCTCGACCCATTCGCGACCGGTCTTGATGTCTCGCGCCAGGACCTGCAGCACCCCATTGACATCGATCTCAAATTGCACGCCCACCCGGGGAACGCCACGAGGGGCCTTCTCGAACTCCAGGGTGAATCGCCCCAGGCTCCAATTGTCACGGGCCTTGTCTCGTTCTCCCTGCAAGAGATGGATCAACACCTCCCGCTGATCATCGACCGCCGTCGTGAAGGTCTCGCCGGCCTTGATTGGAATCGTTGAATTCCGTGGAATGATTACATTCATCAGGCCACCAAAGGTTTCGATGCCTAACGACAGCGGCGTCACATCAAGCAGCAAGACATCCTGGAATTCGCCGCTCAGGATCGCGCCCTGGATGGCGGCCCCAAGTGCCACCGCCTCGTCCGGATGCTGATTGAGGTTGAGAAGGGGCCCTTCCGTCTCGTGATAGTCTGTTCCAATCCGGATATCCCCCCTCGTCTCGCTAAACTCGACGCATCCAAACCATTCGCTCACCCGGCGACGCACGATCGGCATTCGAGTTTGGCCCCCCACCAGGATCACCTGCTGAAGCTCACGGGCCGAAATCCCCGCATCGGCGAGCGCACGGCGGCAATGAATCCAAGTCTGCTCGATGACCGGTGCTGCCAACCGCTCCAGTTGCTCTCGGGAGATCCACTGCTGATAGCTGAACTCCGGCGTGAGAAAGGGCAGCAAGGCCTCGAACTCTTCGTGATCACTCAGGTGGATCTTTGCGCTCTCTGCCAGCTCACGGATTCTCGCAATCGCCTCCCGCGACAAACTCCGTTTCGACGCCCCCCCTGCCTTTTCAATCTCGATCAGCAAATGCTCGAACAATGCCTGATCAATATCATCACCACCCAACGCCGTATTCCCGTTGGTCGCCAGGACTTCAAAGGTCCCTTCCGTCAGTTCGAGAATCGAGAGATCGAAGGTTCCCCCCCCTAAATCATACACGGCGACCTTCGCTCGGTCTCCGAGCCGCTCCAGACCATAGGCAAGCGCAGCCGCAGTCGGTTCGTTGATGATTCGTTCGACGGTCAACCCGGCCTGTCGTCCCGCCTCAATCGTCGCCTGCCGCTGGGCATCGTGAAAGTATGCCGGCACGGTGATGACGGCCCGGGTAATGGGCTCTCCCATGGCCGTCTCGGCGATCGACTTGAGGTGTTTGAGAATCTCGGCTGAAATTGCCTCGGGCGTCCAGGTCCTCCCCGCCACCTCGACCGCAACGCCCCCCCCAGCATCCCCGATCAACGGATAGTCCACCGCTCGAGCGTGGTCCTGGGCCTCGCGATAGCGCCGGCCCATAAATTGTTTGATCGAGTAAACGGTCGATTGGGGAGCGGCTGCTCGACCTCGTTTGGCGACCTCCCCCACCACCCCTTCCTTCTCATCCTCCGCAAACCGAACGACCGACGGGGTAATGCGCGATCCCGAGGAATCGGCCAAGACCAGGGGAAACCCCGCATCGACGACCGCCACGGCAGAATTCGTGGTACCGAGATCAATGCCTACTATCTTGCTCACGAACGCGATGCTGCCACGAGGCTTCCACTCACAGCACGCAAAAAAGCAACCTGGCTATTTCTGGATCACAAATCCCGCGTTCACCCAATCGGCATAGTCCCCCTTCGTCCCATTCTCCCCATCGGCAGCCACCAAACTCAGAAGACGGCTTCCCGCAGGAATGGCCACGTCGAACCGCCAAGGTTCCTCGCCAATACGCATCAGTGGACTCTCGGCCCTCAACCGGCCATCAATGAAGACTCGGAAGACCACACTGCAGTGGCGAGCCAAATTGCTTCCGTGCTCAATCCCCAACATTTCTTCATCGATCCCCGCCAATGCAACAAAACGCTTAAAGCGGGGTTCCACCTCAAACACCAATTGGTTGACGGCGTGAACCCCGACCCCTCGAGAATAGGTCTTCCCCCCCACTCGAAGCGCCCCCCCGCGATTGCTTCGATCCCACTGCGCCGACTGGCGAAAGGGTTCAAGTCGAAAGTTGGATTTTGAGGAAGAGTGCCCCGGCCCCCTCACCATCAAGGGCTCGATTTCCGAGAGATGCAAATCAGGCTCGGTGGCCAGCGGCGCGTGGCGACGAACAAAATGGCCTTCCGTCACCAGCGACCGGCGGCCCCATCGATCAAAAGCGGCCGCTCTGAGCGTTGCGGTGCGATCCAAACGGATGGGGCTTCGATAGACGGCACTCCGTCGGGTCGGGGCTTGACCATCAAGCGTGTAAAACAGTTCAAGATGGGGCTCTGATGGAAAGGTCAGGGCGATCCTGATCGAATGATCAAAGTGATGCGGTCGATCTCGAGTCCCCCACGGTGCCAATCGGACCGGATCGACAACCCAATCCCGATCCCACATCCCGGCACCGATCAAGGTATCCCTGAAATTGATCGTGGGCACCAAATGGGATTCAAAATGTTCGACCACTTCCTGGGTCAGATCATCCGGAGTAAACCCCTCCTCCGGCAAATAGACGCCATGCGCATCGGTCAGGTCCCGCGCCAAGATACATCGAACCCCCGCCTTCAACAGATTGGCCACGCCAACGGATTTTCCCAAGACACACACCTGGGTATGCACGCCCATGTAGATGAGATGGGTAATCCCCTTCTCTCGGCAAAGCGCATAGAGCACTTCGGGATCATTGGGCATCAAATCATCCCGATGGATTCGGATTTCGGGATGCATGCCGTCCCACCCAAAGTTCCCCCGGCACCGCTGAGGGCCGCACGTACACCCTCCGCCATCGCGTGCGGGAGGACAAGTGATTTCATTGACTTGCGGCAACGGCATCCCCTGCGTCGCCACAGCGATTTCTCGCTGGTGCATTCCATTGTAGGTGTTGATCGAATCGGTGGGACACCAAAAAACCTGGATCCCCATTCGACGAGCCTGGTCGAGCACCCGATTCATTCGCGGTACTAAGGCGCCAACCCGCTGCGTGGAGGTCTTGCACCAATGCCAATTCCACATGTCGATCGCGACGATCCCGATCCGATAGGTCGCCAGATGCTCTGATTCCACAAGGGCCTCACCCGTCGATGGCTCCCGTCGGGTCAATTTCAGACTCAGGTGTCGAGGGGCTCCGGGCCGACACAAGGTCTCAGGTGGGGTCCGATCAAGACACCAGTAGACCGCGTTTCTCAACAGCGACCGAAAGGGTTGTAATCCAAAATCTTCGGGATCGCCCAAGGAAGTGTAGAACGACCTTCCACCCCATGCGGTTTGATAGGTCCAAGCCACCGGCTCCACCGCATCTCGACCCACCACGAGTCCGTCCAGCAGGACGTGGGTTCCTTCGGCCATCTCTCGATTTCGATACAGATGAGAGGTGGAACGGAAAGACGCCACATTGATTCCCTTCAGAATCTCGTGATTCCGCCCCCTCGCCGTTGATCGAATATGGGAACGGGGATCGTAAGGAGGATGATTGCCATAATGCCCCTGATAATCACCCCCGAATACGTCCTGATCAAAGTGTTCCCACCGCACATACTCCTCAGAAGGGGGTTCCCGATCAAAGGCATGGCTGGCCGTTCGAATCCCGAGAACCGCTCCCCCCCCTTCGAGAAACGCCTGAATCCGAGCCATCTGCTCTCGGGGCGGGGTTCGACGCCGAACGCTCACGACCAAGAGGTCCGCATCCGCGAGATTGTTCAAGCCCGGAAAATCATTCGGGTCGGAATCACTCACCAAAGCAAACTGACAATCAATCCCCATCGACGACAATTCCTCCTGCGCAAAGCGAGGCAGGGTCTCGGCGGTGCGGTATTCTTGTTCCCCGATCATGAAGACGACCCGAGGAGGGCGATCCTCCCCCGCCAGGATCATCACCTGGAGCCGGGCAATGATCATAAACCACAAGAAGAACTGAATCCCCCACAGGACCCGTTGAGTCGATGCGATCATCATAGTTCGAAGACTATTGCTCCGTTTCCCCACAATGACAACTCAGGAGCACCACTGAACGTCCCCCCGCCCCGAGCACCCTGAGCCGCACTAAACACGGAGCCCACGGAAAAACTCCATCGCCGTCTGATTGGTCTGTTCCTCGATGACCTTCCAATCGATCGACTTCAATTCAGCGATCGTTTGACCAATTTCGCGGGCGAAGGCCGGTTCACATCGCTTGCCTCGGTGGGGAACCGGCGCAAGATAGGGACAATCCGTTTCCACCATCAACCGGTCCAGTGGCATTCCAGCCACCGTTTCCCGAAGCCGATCGGCCGACTTGAAAGTCACGATTCCGGTAAAACTGACCAACCCACCCAGCTCGATGATCTCCCTTGCCTGCTCGGGAGTTCCCACGAAACAGTGACAGACAGCACGGACCCCCTTTTTCGCATAAGGCCTCCACCTCTCGATGGTTTCAGAGAAGGCATCCCGTTGATGAACGACCACGTTGAGCTGGGTTTCGGCGGCGACTTCAAGCTGTTGCAAAAACACCCGTTCCTGCGCCAACCGGTCGATCTCGTCCTCGCCCTCGGAACCGTCGAGCGGTTGGCTCGGGCGATGGTGAAAGTCTAGTCCGGTTTCACCAATCGCCACCACCTTGGGGTGTCGCGCCATTTCGAGCAATGGGGTGACAAGATCCGCCGGGGCGGACCGGGCGGTGCAGGGGTGCCAACCCACGACGGCGTAGACCGCATCGTGGCGCTCGGCGATGGCAACCGACCGTCGACTGCTCTCGAGATCCGTCCCGATCGTGATGATCCGGGAGATCCCGGAAACCCTTGCTCGCTCGATGATCCCTTCAAGCTCCCCGTCAAAGTCAGCAGAATCAAGGTGGGCGTGAGAATCAATCATCGGCATCAAAAAGACGGCAACAGCCTGCAGGGGAAGCACATCAGAATCGAGCTTGAATCGCAAGCCCATCGCCCACGGCACAGATCATGGATCAAAGTTTCGCCCCGCCTGACTCCAAGACCCCAGGCTTGACGGAGGCCCGAAGGTCCTCATTCTTAGACGCCATGCAAATTCCACGTTTCCCTCTGTTGATTCTGGCAGGGCTTGCCTTGGTTTGGGCTCGCCAAGAGCCCTGCCACGGAGCCCAGCAGCCTCCCAACATCGTCTTTATTTTCTCGGATGATCATGCCGTTCAAGCCATCAGTGCTTACGGGTCAAGGATCAACCAAACCCCAGGCATCGACCGCCTCGCGAGGGAGGGGGCTCTCTTCGTCAATTCCTTCTGCGCCAATTCCATCTGCGGTCCCTCTCGGGCCTGTATTCTCACCGGCAAGCACAGCCACATCAACGGCTTTCGACGCAACGGCGAACGCTTTGACGGCTCGCAGGTTACGTTTCCGAAACTCCTCCAAAAGGCCGGATACCAAACCGCTCTCGTTGGCAAGTGGCATCTCGGGACAAACCCGACCGGGTTCCACTACTGGGAGATCCTTCCGGGACAAGGCAACTACTACAATCCAGACCTCATTCAAATGGATGGCACTCGAAAACGATATACCGGCTACTGTACTGACATTATCTCGGACCGAGCCATCAAGTGGCTGGACGAGGACCGGGACAAATCCAAACCTTTCGTCCTCATGTGCCAGCACAAAGCCCCCCACCGAAACTGGTCTCCGGCCCCTCGACACCTCGATCTGTTTGACGGCAAGGAGGTTCCCGAACCGTCCTCCTTGTTCGATGACTACAGTGGACGCAGCGCCCTGCTCAAGGAGAACGAAATGACCCTCAAGGGGCATTTCCACTGGGGTCACGACGCCAAACTTCACGGGGATCGGCAGCATCCCGAACACTTTCAGTCCCTCGGAAACCGCGAGTATCAGCGAATGAATGACGACCAAAAAGCGGCTTGGGATCGGCAGTACGAAAAGGAAAATCAAGCGTTCCTCAAACAATTGAACGCCGGGGAGCTTTCCGATCGAGAAGTGCTCCAGTGGAAGTATCAGCGATACATCAAGGACTACCTTCGAACGATTGCCGCCCTGGACGAAAACGTGGCCCGAATCTTGGACTACCTGGACCAAAACAATCTCACGGAAAACACCATCGTCATCTACTCCTCAGACCAAGGGTTCTACCTGGGCGAACACGGTTGGTATGATAAGCGGTGGATGTTCGAGGAATCCCTCAAAATGCCCTTCTTGGTTCGTTGGCCCGGCGTCATCCGCCCCGGCACTCGGTCCACCGCAATGATTCAGAACATCGACTATGCGCCCACCTTCTTGGACGTTGCCGGCGCCCCCATCCCCGAGGACATTCAAGGACGAAGTCTGGTGCCACTCTTTGAAAACGACTCCCGGGTGCCCACCGGGTGGCGGGACGCGATCTACTATGCATACTACGAAAACGATGCTGTCCACGAGGTCCCCATTCACGACGGGGTTCGAACCCAGCGATACAAGGCCATGTTTTTTCCCCGGGGGCGTCAATGGCAACTCTTCGACCTCGTCAGGGATCCTGAGGAAATGAAAAGCGTCCACGAGGACGATGCCTATCGACCGATCCTCCTCGGACTGCAGCAACGATACCGCGACCTGCGGAAGTTCTACCAGGTCAACTCCGCCACCATTCCGATGACCCGCGGGGATGAAGCATGGTGGAAGAAACGAAATCAAGCGACCAACCAGAAGGCCCGGCAAGGCGGCTATGATCTCGCGTTCATTGGGGATTCGATCACCCAGGGCTGGGAAGGCGGGGGCAAGGCGGTCTGGGAGAAACACTATGCCACCCGCAACGCCATCAATCTTGGATTCTCAGGGGATCGGACCGAACACGTCATCTGGCGACTGACACGGGGAAATCTCCGCAACGTGAAACCGAAGGTGGCGGTGGTGATGATTGGCACCAACAATACAGGTCATCTCCTGCAAGAGCCTGCGGAGGTCGCCGATGGCGTTCGAACCATTCTCGATATTCTCCGCCATCAGACGCCCGACACCAAAATCCTCCTACTCGGCATCTTCCCTCGAGGGGCAACGCCACTGGATGAGAAACGCCTCAACAACGTCGCAATCAACCAGCTCATCCGACGCTTTCATGATGGGGAGAAAGTGCACTACCTTGACATCGGTCACGCCTTCTTGGATTCTGAAAGCATTCTCCCCACGTCGGTCATGCCCGATCTTCTCCATCTCAATGAGGAGGGCTACGAACGTTGGGCTCGAGCGATCGAACCGAAGCTCGTCGAGCTGGGACTTTGAGGCTCTCGGAGACGCAAACGGCCGACAGCAACCTGTCGGCCGTTTGTCATCGGATCCGTATAACCCGTTTAAATGGATCGCGGGAGTTGATCGTTATACTCTCGATCCCGAGAGATTCCAGGAAGCGGAATCGGATACTTCCCATCGGGTCCGGCCATGATGGGCGCGTCGGAATCAAAGGTCAGTTGATCGATGGTCGGTGCAAACTCATGGTCACTGTTGAGGATGTCGTCATAGGTAACCACCTGTCCGGTATGGGCCGCCATCCGTCCCATTGACGTCACCAGGCTCGCCTTGGCCCCCCGAGGCACTTCGTTATAAGGCTTGTCATTCTTAATGGCATCGATGAGATCTTCCCATTCCAGATCATAAGGATTCTTCTCAGGTTGCGGATAGGCCCAGATCATATTACGACGGCTCAAGCGGTGGCCCTTGAACGTCCGGCACCGGCCCGGCGAATGCGAGCTCGTTGAGACGATTCCCAGGCCCTTCGCCCCGTTGACGTAACTCGCAAACTGATCATGGCACCCCACCATGGTCCGTCCATTCATGTGGAAGCTCGTTCCGTCCTCGAACGAGTATTCAACCGCATACGAATCGAAATTCTGATCGACTTTGTCCCCCCGGTAGTGGCGTCCCCCCAAGGCATGCGCCTTGACCGGCCAGGTGTTCTTCATCCAACAGCATTCGTCCACCTGGTGAATGTAAAAATCGCTGTAAAGTCCGCCGCTCGCCCACAGGAAACTGTGAAAATTGGAGATCTGATACATCAATTCGCTCGTGTTATCGGGCTTGGGATCAGAGAACGCCGACCCGACGGGGCCGTGCATCCGGTAGGCCCTCATGGAAACAATGTCCCCGATCTCCCCTCCCTGAATCCGGTCGAACAATTCCCGACGAGCACGGCAGTGTCGCACCATCAACCCGACCCCGACCTTCAGATTCTTCTCATCGGCCTTCTTCGCCAACTCCAGCATGCGGCGGGTAGCAGGTCCGTCAACCGTAACCGGCTTCTCCATGAAGACATGCACGCCCTTTTCAATCGCATAGGTGAAATGGACCCAGCGGAATCCGGGCGGCGTTGTGAAGATCACCACATCCCCGGGACGGAGTGAATCAATGGCCTTTTTGTATCCGTCAAACCCGATAAAGCGCCGCTCCTGGGGAACATCCACCTGATCCTTGAAGCGCTTGCTCAGGGCATCATGACTACTTGAGAGCTTGTGGTCGAACACGTCAGCCATCGCTACCAGTTTCGTCGGTCCGTTGGGGACCCGCAGCGCATTCGCAGCGGCACCCGTCCCCCGTCCCCCGCAGCCCACAAGGGCAACCCGGATCGTATCATCATCGGCCGCATGAACATGCGGCAACGTCTGTCCCGCCAGAGCGGAGACTGCCGCCAGTTTTCCGGAATTCTTGATAAATTCACGACGCGTCGTGGGTTCAGCTGAGCGTTCCTTCATAGTCATTGTCCTATTCTCAATCCTCTCACCGTCACGCGACACGGGTTCAACCCGTTCCTTGCCATGACAGATTGTTGAGAATATGTCGTATGAAGGCAATTATGCAATAGGAGATCTTGCCCGACTCGTCGGAAAACGCCCTGAAAACGCTCGTATTTCCCCAAAGCACGCGATTCAATCGATCAAACGCTCTCAACCACTCGACCCCGTTTCTCCCATGGATGCCTCTCCCTTTCGATACAGCCTCAATGCCAGCACCATTCGCCCCACCCCCCTTCTAGACCAGATCCGGGTCGCTGGCCATGCGGGTTACGATGGCATTGAACTTTGGCATGATGCGATTGACGGTTTTCTCGAGCAAGGGGGAGCCCTGAAAGACATCAGGCAGTGCCTCGATGATAACGCGCTTCATGTTCCGAGCACCATTTATCTGGCCGATTGGTTCGATGCCACTGATGGAGATCTCGACCGGGTCATGAGCGAATGTGAGCGCCGGATGGAACAAGCGGCAACCCTCGGCGCGCCCTACGTGATCGCCGGACCTCCGATGGGCTCGGCAAATATCCAAATCGGTGCGGAACGCTATCGGCAACTCCTGGACCGAGGAGAACGTCTTGGCGCCCTCCCGGCCATGGAGTTCCTCGGATTCGTCGAACAGGTCAACACGATCGAGGCAGCCATTGGGATTCTCAACCAGGCTAACGATTCAAGGGGAACCACGATCTTGGACCCCTTCCACATTTTCCGTGGAGGCGGATCCGTCGATTCCATTGCCCTCCTCCAACCACAACAAATCGCCGTCTCGCACTTCAACGACACCCCAGCGCAACCCAAACGCCTGCTCCAACATGATGAACACCGTGTCATGCCGGGCGACGGGCATCTTGATCTTCGGAGATATGTTCAGCTCCTCAAGAACATCGGCTTTCATGGATGGCTTTCTCTCGAACTTTTCAACGCCTCCTACTGGGCCCAGGACCCCCTTGAAACGGCCCGACTCGGTCTCGAAAAAATGCGGGCCTTGGCCGAAGGCTAGCGCCGGAGATCCCAGGCGGTCACCCACTCGTGCCGAACCTTCCGAAACCCTCGAGCAATCAGTCGAACTTCAAGGTCGGGCATGTGACCGGCGCCGTAAAAAACCGCAAGCCGCTGTTTGCCTCGACGGATCTGTTGGTCCATGACTTGAAGGGCCACTCGATTTCGGGCCGAGACGATGACCGACCCGTTTCCATCGATTCCTTGGTCAATCCCCGTCAAAAGATCTTCCAACTGATCCATCTGATGGGCAAACATCCACTTCAACGCATGAGCGCTGTCGCTCTGGGAAAGCGCAACGAGAAGTTCGAGCGCCGAAAAAGGCCGAACCGCCCCGGATTGCTGCAAGCGCCGCTCCTGCAAAAAGGATTGAAGGAACAAGGTCAACCAGTTTTCCCCCTTCTCACGCTGCAATTTGGCGAAGGTCCGCGGATCCATATCCGCATGAACGAGATTACCCGCCGAATAATCGATCTCCTCCAATTGAAACGTTAAATCCAGAATCCGTTTCATCCCCAGTTGGAGTTGGCTGATGGGGTGCCCCGAACCCCCGACCGCTGCCGGGTCCACGCTGCGCTCCTTGATCATCTCGTAGAGCACGCCGTCGTATTGTTTGAAACGTCGATTTAGAACGTGATAATACTTCTCATCACCGATATGCAGCGCAGCAATCAATGCCACCTCCACACCATTGGGGAGGCGGTAAGAGGTGATCGCTGTGTCCACATGCCCTTCCCTGGGACCCGTCTCGACAAAACGCAGGAACTTGGAATCCGCTGCAGACGCCTTCCCAACCAGGCTGATGCAGCCCAAGAGAAAGATCAAAAGGATCCGATTACCAAACGGCATTGATCGTCGCCCTAACCGCAACATCAGAATAGACGCGTTTTAGTATTTCGACCGGATTATCTGATAAAGCGAATCCAGTCATATCCCTCCACAGCCAACATCACATCGTCGAGTGCCATCGAAGTCAGCCCTCGGTCGCAAGCCGGACAGTTCATTCCCGAACGCTAAGACAGAATCCGGATCAGACGCAAATCCAATTCGACCGAAAAGTTAGCTTCCCCGCCCGAATCCGAGCTGGGGCGCGATGCCTGAGAGGTCGTGAATCACGAACTCAATGTGTTCCTCCAATGGACATCCCATCAGGACCGCCCCCTGCCGGAGATCATCACGACTCACGGCAGCTGCGAAGGATTTTTGCTTCATCTTTTTCTTCACGCTGCTGGCCTTCATTCCAGTCAATCCATCCGGTCGGACATAGGCCACCGCCATGACGAACCCCGAAAGTTCATCGACTGCAAACAGCGTTTTTCGGATCGGGCGATCCAGGGGATAGCGATCCCAGTTCCACGGCGCATGAGACAAAATCGCCTCGATGATTTCCTGGTCGACATCAAGCTCGCCCAGAATGCGCGCCGCTTGAGCCGTATGATCCTTGGGGTCGGGCCACCGCTCATAGTCGAGGTCGTGCAATAATCCTACCAATCCCCATACCAACTCGTCCGCCCCTTGACGCTTGGCGGCCCCACGCATGGCGCCCTCAACGGCAAGGGCATGCCTGATCAGCGACTCGGATTTCGTATACTCATTCAAAATCCCCCAGGCCTCGTCTCTCGTCATTCCTTTACCTTCTGCTCGTTTCAATCCTGCTTCAGCCTTCCCAACCCAAGGGAGCCCCCCGAAACAATCCTAGGCCGAACCGGTGACAATCCCCAACCTGAATTCGCGGTCGAGGATCGTGACGGCCTCGTTCCCGGTGGCGTCCCAGCCATCCTTGAAGACACTTTGAGGACAACTCGACCTTCCCATCCTGATTTCCTGATCCACTCCCCGATGGACCTGGCTCCCGAGGGTGGAATGAGCCTCACCACGCCATCAATCGCCGCGGTCCCGCATCGGGATTCATCCGATCCGGATCGCTCAACAGAATTCGAATCCCGCCATCCGCCTTTTTCCCCCGCCGGTCACGAGCCCATCCGGTGTCACTCCCATCTCTGGTCAAAGACGTTTTTCGACGACTTGAGAAGCCGTCGCGCCATCTCACCAATGATCTTCTCCAAAACTCTTTCAGAAAATGAAGGTTCCAGCTTGACAGAGCAATTGCGGATCGGGGAGCCTTTTTGTAACTCTAGACACAAACTCCCTTCAGCGCTATCGGCTCAATCGGTCACCCTGTCGCGAGTCCACCGCTCTGACCGATTCGCTCACCATGTCTTTTGGCAACAACAAGAAAGGGCCGAAGCCCGAGATTCCGCGGCAGGCAGTCTATCGGCTTTCGGTCTATCTCCGTTGCCTCAATCGCCTCAATGCGAACGGCATTCAAACCGTATCGAGCCGGGCTTTGGCCGGAGCCGCCGGAGTCAAACCCACCCAATTGAGAAAGGATCTGACCTATTTCGGCCAGTTCGGGACGCGGGGATTGGGTTATGATGTCTCCCAACTGACCCAAATGATCAGTAACGTGCTCGGCACCGAAAAACTCCAACCCGTGGTCATGATTGGGGTCGGAAATCTCGGCTTGGCGCTGCTTTCCTACCGGGGGTTCGAGCAGGAGGGTTTCGAAATCGTGGCTGCGTTTGACATCGACCCCAAGCGTCAACGAAATAAACAAATCAAGCAGCTCATTCTCCCGATGACCCAGCTTGCTTCCTACGTGAAAGCCCATAGCGTCAAGATGGCAATCCTCTGTCTTCCCGCAGAAGCCGCCCAGGAAACCGGCAACTTCCTGATCGATCAAGGCATCACGGGGATTCTCAACTTCGCACCGATCGTCCTGCAGGTTCCCGAAACCGTCATGGTTAACAACGTCAATCTCGCGATTGAGTTGGAGAATCTCAGCTACTTTATCCAGGAAGATTCGCCGGAACCGTCAACTCGGAAAAGCGACGCTTCAGTTTCCAGGTGACGCCATTCCTACTTCCAACCGGCACGGGATGCCCGTCAACCGAGCTCACCGGCCAAACCTCGTGGGTGGTTCCCATGAGGAATACTTCATCGGCGCGCTTGAGATCGTCCAGCCCAAAAGACCGTTCTTGAAACGGGATCTTTAGCTCGGCGCAAATCTCAAGAACCACCTTTCGAGAAATCCCACTCAAGATATGGGGCGATTCCGGATGGGTCATCACCGTGCCCTCGCGAATGATGGCGATATTGGTCGAGGCCCCTTCGGTCACCACTCCTTTGCGAACCAAAACCGCTTCGTCCGCCCCTTTGCGATGGGACTCGTTGGCGGCCAAGGCATGCCCCAGAAGCGAAACGGATTTGATATCACAGCGAGACCAACGCCAATCCTCGAGACAGATCACGGAGGCCGTCTCGGGATCCTGATTGGAATTCCATTCCCGGATCATGCCAAAGACCGTCGGAACCATCCCCTCGGGATGAACGTGAGAACGCAGGCGGTCCGCACCGCGGGTGATCTGGAGATACAGGATGGCATCCGCCGGCGTCCGACCGTGAGCCGTCAACAAATCCCGCCCAATTCCCTCCATCCATCCCACGTCGAACCCTGTCAATCCAATCTCAGCAAGACTCCGCTTCAGACGATTCGCGTGATCCTCAAG
>DEAY01000426.1 GCA_002348345.1 Verrucomicrobia bacterium UBA2970 | reverse complement strand
CGAATTCGTGAATGCCTATGGCGGGAAGGCATTCGGGAATGGGACCGCTTGGGTGGAAGAACATCTTTCTGGCGCCGCCCTATGGCTTCCCCCGGGCGAAGGACCCGATGAGGAAGCGCTTGGGGCCTTTGTTTCATCGGCCATTGCCCCCGAAAAGCAGGGCCCGTTGCTTGCGGCCCTTGAAGAATTGGGTGGATACCACCCCCATGAACCGCATTGGTTCCTGCCACTGATCGCCGTGGATCCGCATTGTCACGGTCATGGGCTGGGCACGCAACTCATGAGCCATGCGATCGCCAAATGCGATGAGACCGGTTCTCGTGCCTATCTCGAATCGTCCAATCCTCGAAACATTACCCTCTATGAACGGCACGGCTTTCGGGTTGCTGGCGAAGTTCGCTCAGGAGGCTGTCCCGTGTTCACGGCAATGCTCCGAGCCCCCCAATAGCCCCACCAAAGGAACCTCAGAGGGCACTTCATCTAGGCGATTCAGTCCTTCACGCGGGCTCCACCTCACTGGCTTCGACTCATCCTCGTCTCCCGCTCCCTCAGGGATTCCTGCGCTGGCGCGCGATCACACCCGCATTCGTTTGACACAGCCCTCGGGACCGGCGCGGCTTTCCAATCAGCGTCCTTGCAGGGTGTCCTCAAACCAGGTGGCCATCACCGCCACTTCTTCCCTGACCGTCGGCCAGGGATGAGCGCCTCCTTCCTTCACAATCAGGGTGCCTTGGGCTCCCGCCTCATTGAGTGCGGCGACCAGTCTTTGAGATTGTTGCAGCGGCACCAATGGGTCGGCATCGCCGTGAATGACGAGAACAGGAGGCGCTTGCCTGGAGACCAGCCGCGCCGGAGAAATCGCCGTTGCCTTCTCCATAACTTCCCGGTCGGTGAGCTCCCCTCTGTCGTCGCGGAAAGCGAGCCCCATGAGGATTTGATTCAAGCGCCCTCCTTTTCTGGGATCAAGCGCTTGACCTCCGAAGTCTAGGAAATCGGTCGGGGGAAAGAAGACGCCCACGGCTGAGACGGAGGCATCCACCTGGGGGTCGGTCGGAGGATTGGTGACCGCGACCAAACTCGCGAGGTGGCCTCCCGCTGACGCCCCGAATAAGCCCAGCTTCTCCGGGTCGATGGCATAATCGTCAGCTTGCCCCTTGACCCAACGGATGCCGGCCTCGACATGCGCCTTCATGTCGTGTGCAGAGAAACGACTGATGGACCCCGGTCGAATGGCAAACACTTGAAAGCCCCTCAAACACAACTCCTCGAAGAGTCCCGATCGATTGAGATCCCTGATCTTCCCCCGGTCGGATGACCAGGCGCCGCTGGCCACCACCACAATGGCGTGCCCGTTGGAGCTCTTGCTTGGAGAAAAAATATCGGCAACCAGCGCCACACCGTGGGCCTGGTGGTAGACCACATCATCTTGTCGCTCAAAGAGGGGACGGGCGTCTTCGGCACGGACGATCGCCGCCAAGAGCGACACCGTCATGATCACGAGAAGGAGTTTTTTCATCACGTTGCCCCTGAGTGTGATCAGAGCCCCTCCTTCTTGCAAGACCGACTCATGAGCCCAGACGGCGGCGCTCCCTTCTTCCTCCAAGTGAAGCATTCGACCTCTCCGCCCTGGCCTGTCTCATCAACCCCGATGCCTCGAATCGACCCCATTCCATCCGCGCCCCAGCCAAGGCAGCCCCCCCGGGGGCTTAGGCCACGATCGCCTTGGCCACCCTCCCCTCGACATCGGTCAAGCGAAAATCCCTGCCAGCGTAGCGGTAGGTCAATTGTTCGTGATCCAGCCCCAGGAGATGCAAGGCCGTGGCATGAAGATCATGCACATGCATTTTGTTTTCGGCGGCATAGTAGCCATAGTCATCGGTCGCGCCGTAGGCAAATCCTCCCTTCACGCCGCCCCCCGCCATCCACATGCTGAATCCATGAGGATTGTGATCCCGTCCATCCGTTCCTTGGACAGTGGGGGTCCGACCAAACTCCCCCCCCCAGAGCACCAACGTATCTTCCAACAAGCCCCTGGCCTTGAGATCCGCCAAGAACCCGGCAATGGGCCGATCCACCTCCGCGGCGTTCTTCGTATGCCCCTGATAAAGGTTGCTGTGTTGGTCCCACTGAACATGGCTATCGCTGTGCGTCACCTGGACGAAGCGAACGCCTCGCTCCAGAAAACGGCGGGCCATCAAACATTGCCGCCCGAAATCCTCGGTCACGGGGTCGTCAATCCCGTAAAGCTTGCGGATGCTCCGCGATTCGCCGGAGAAATCCTGCAGTTCCGGCATCGACGCCTGCATTCGGAAGGCCAATTCATATGAATTGAGCCGACCTTCCAGCACCGGGTCTGGCGCGGTGGAGTCGTTAAAGTCGCGATTGAACCCCGTGATCAATTTCAGCTGCTCTCGTTGCAATTCGGCCGAGGTCCGGGCGTTGGCGATGTGTTGGACGGCTACCTGGGAGGCGGACTGACTGGCATTGCCGATCGGAGTGCCCTGACAGTGGGATGGTAAAAAGGCCGCTCCCCAATTGTTGACCCCGCCATGAGCCAACGTCGGGCAAATGGTGATAAAGGCGGGAAGGTTTTCATTCTCGGATCCCAGGCCGTAGGTAATCCACGACCCAAAACTCGGCCTCACAAACTGGTCGCTGCCGGTATGGAGCTTCAACGCCGCCCCCCCATGGGCCGGATTGGTCCCGTGGACCGATCGCAACAGGCAAAGGTCGTCGATGTGTTGGGCGGTGAGGGGAAACAGTTCACTCACTGGCAAACCACTGGCTCCGTGTCGGTGAAACGTCCATGGAGATTTAAGCAAGTTTCCCTGTTTGGCAAAGGTCACTTCCGGAAGGTCGAAGGGCAGGGGCTTCCCATGGTCCCGATCCAAGAGCGGCTTGGGGTCAAAGGTATCGACGTGGGACGGCCCCCCTTTCATGAATAAGAAGACCATCCGCCGGGCGCGAGCGGGAACCTGAGACTGTTTCGCCCGTTGCGGATTGGTCTCCGAAGCCAGCAAGGCGTTCAGGACCATCCCTCCAAAGCCAGCCGCCGCCGTTTGCAACATTCGCCGTCGCGTGTAACCAGGATGAAGCACGGTCATTTCAAATAGAGGAATCCGTTGCTGGCGAACAATCCCTGCCCGTAAAGCGCCCAGGCCTTCCTGACGGAGTGCCGGGCCGTGACGATTCCAATGAACTCGCCTCCCCGCTCCACCTCGGCCTTGGTCGGAACCCGCCCCAGGCAGCGGAGGTAAATCGCTTGGAGTCGATCTTCGAAAGTTTCATGGCCTCCTAGAATCGTTTCCGCCAACGCCGTCGCGGAGTCGAGCATCAGCGGATCGTTCAACATCACCAGTGCCTGCGGGGCGATGACCGTTTCTTGCCGCACCCCGGTCGGCATGGTCGGATCGGGAAAATCGAATTGTTGAAAGAAAGGATAGAGGTGATTGCGAATCACCGGAAGATAGATCGCCCGGCGAAGGCTGTCATAAGTCGTATGATCCTCGGAGGTATGATTAAACACAAACTGTCGATTGCGGAGAGGAAGGGTCTTGCCCCCTAAGCACCGGTCGAGACGTCCCGAAACCGCCAGCACGGAATCGCGAATCTGCTCGGCTGACAGACGACGGAGATTCTGTTTCCACAACCATCTGTTTTCCGGATCCATCGCCTGGTATTCCGATTCCTTCGGATGGTGCGAGGCCATCTGCCAGGTCCCCGATCCGAGGATCAAACGATGCATTGCCTTGATCGACCATCCCGACTGCACAAAGTACCGGGCCAACCAGTCCAGTAACTCAGGATGCGAAGGCCGATCTCCCATGACGCCAAAGTTCTCCGTGCTTGCCACCAATCCCGCTCCGAAATGCCAGCCCCAGAGGCGGTTGACCATCACCCGCGCGGTGAGGGGATGGCGAGGATCGACCATCCAACGAGCGAGCTCCAACCGGCCACTCGTCTCCCTTTGAAAGGGGGGCCCTTCCCCATTCCAACGCATCACCTGAGGAACCGCCCGCGCCACCTCGCGACCGCGACGCTTCCAATCCCCTCGGATCAACAACGGCACCGTATCGACCACCTCGCCATCACCCACCCCCATCAAGGCGGGCGCATCGGGGGCCGTTGATTCAAAGGCGCGGGCGACCGCCAGCAACCGGAAATACTCGGCCAGTGTTTCTTCTCCAAAGGCATCGGCATCGACCGTGGGCACGGCGAGAAACCCCGCCTTGTCATCAAGGGCCGCCCGGGCCCGCTCCAGTTGCTCGTCCTTCAACGACGTCATCTTGGCATCCTCCTTTCGCGCGAGGGCGAGGGCTTTCTCTGCCTTTTCAAACAAGGACGCATAGTGATCTCTCAGAGCCTCCACCTTTCCCTCGTCGGCATAGCGGTGCCAATCAGCAAAGAACGGATCCTCCCGATGATACTCCAGGTGCTTCCGACAATGGTGGAGGATCCTCGGGTGGAGCGCCTTGGGGGCCGCTATCCGGGCGAGGTCGGTCAGCGGCATCGAGGAATCGAATTGTGTGCAGGCCACGAGGTACTCGACCGCGTTTGCTCGCGCCTCAGTCCGGATCCGCGAAACGGCTTTGTTTTTGTAGGCCGAGGCGGCCGAATTGAGATTTTTGAGTTCGGCGTCCACCTCCTTGAGGCGCGCCTTGTCCTCTTCCGAAGCAATGGAATGTTCATACCAAAACTTGATTGCTCCCATGTTTTCTCCACCGAACGTACGCGTGCCCTTGAAGATGGCGGCCAAGCCGTAGTAGTCGGTTTGCTTGATAGGATCAAACTTGTGGTCATGACACCGTGCGCAACCGAAGGTCATCCCGAGGAAGGTTTTTCCCATCGTGTCGAGCTGCTCGTCGATGACGTCCCATTGCAGTTTCTCCACATCCGGCTCGGCCAGAACCTTGGGCCCCAACTGCAAAAAGCCGGTGGCCGTCAGCGTTTCCTGATTGGCTCCGGGAACGAGGTCCCCTGCCAACTGCTCAATCAGGAACTGATCATACGGCTTGTCGTCATTGAAGGATTGAACAACATAATCGCGATAGCGCCACGCATTGCCGAAACCAATGTTCTCATCGAGACCATTCGAATCCGCGTATCGGGCCACATCGAGCCAATGCCGCCCCCAACGCACGCCATAGTGCGGGGAACTCAGGAGTCGCTCCACGACTCGTTCGAAGGCGTTCGGCGACTCATCGCTCAGGAAAGCAGTAATTTCACCGGCGGTGGGAGGAAGACCGGTCAGGTCCTGCGTCACGCGACGGATGAGAGTGGTCTTGTCGGCACGGGAAGCCGGTCGGAGCTGTTTCTCCTCCAGGGTCTCCAAAACAAAGCGGTCGATGGAGTTTTGAATGAAGGGGGATTGACGATCAGGGATGCCGACGGAGGCGAGGGGTTGAAAGGACCAGAATCGCCGGCCCTCCGAGGGGCTCATCCCTTCGAGTCTTCCTTGGTTGGTCCGAGACGAGATCCGTGGATCGGGCGCTCCCATTGCAATCCAATGCTCTAGTTTGGAGACCTGTTCCCGAGACAGTGGATTGCTGGGAGGCATCTGAAGATCACCGTCTTGATAGCGGACGGCTACAATGACTCGGCTGGCCTCCGGATCTCCCTTGACGAGGATCGCCCCATGGTCCCCTCCCGCCTCCACCCCCTCCCTGGAATCGAGTCGGAGCCCGCCTTTGACCTTGGAATCGGTCGAATGGCATTCATAACAATGCCGAACTAAGATCGGTCGAATCTCACGTTCAAAATACGCGATCCCATCCACAGCGCCTTGACAGGGTCGAACGACACCTGCCAGGGCGAGGAGGACTATGAATCGCGTCTTCATCACTCGTGATCCTTTGGAATTCCTGACCTTTTAACATCGATTGGACGGGGGGACCAGTCCTGTTCCGTAAGGAGCAGGGATGCCGACCACCCCATCATCCCCGGCAATGCGGTCTGCAAAAAGAAGATCCACTCGGCAGGTTTTCTTTAATTTCCACCCCTTCTCCTCATCGGGGAGAGAACCATTGTCGAACAAACCGGAGCTCATCTGAATCAGGACCAGCCGAGGACCCAAGGGACTGGAATGATTCCGAAGGGTTTCCTTGTTGAATCCTTGTGCCGGAGGATAGGGCTCCATGTCCAACGATCGAAGCCGGACGCGTGCATCAATGCGGCCGCTCACCTCTAGTTCCGCCGACGGACTGCGGCCCTTGCCGACCAGCGTTCCGGCCTCGCGCCGTGAGAAACGGCCGTCGCGAGTTGATCACGCTCCCCCAAATTCGAGCACGAATCGTCGATAGAACTCAACGGCCGTTTCAACCTGGTCCAGTTCGACGTATTCTTCCGGCGTATGCGCTCGATCAATCGAACCCGGCCCGAACACGATACTCGGAATCCCGGCCCGGGAAAGTTTGGTGCTGTCACACCCGAAGGGCACTCCGATCGGGTTACCATCGAGACCCAAGCGGTCGGCAATGCGAGTTGCCACCTGAACGACTTCCGCTCCGGCGGGCGTTTCCATGGCCTCATCCACCAGGTCGGGCGGCTCCATCGTCACCAGCAGCCGAGGGTTCTCCATTCGGAGCCCCCGCAGAACCTCTTCACATTGGGCCAATACATGGGGAGCGGATTCACCGGGAAGCAAGCGCCGGTCGATCTTGATCTCGCATCGGTCCGGCACAAAATTCACCTGGGTTCCTCCTTCAATCGTGCCAATCGATCCCGTCGCCGCCCCGAGTAAGGCGTGCGGAGAGCATTCGAGGCTCGCGAAATGTTCCTGTAATGCCAGGACCACCCGGGCCATCCCGGCAATCGCATTTTGACCCCGGTTCGGTTGAGAGCTGTGGCAGGCTTTCCCTTTTGTCACCACCCGCCAACGGACCACGCCTTTGTTGGCCCGAACGACCCGTAAACCAGTGGGCTCAGCAACCACCGCCGCCTCAGCAGCCGGCCCCCTCCCCAAGGACTCAACCAGCGACACAACCCCTCGAAAAAGATGCTCTTCATCCACCACCGCGGCCAACACGATCTCGCATGGAGGTTTCCGCCCCGCTGCCTTCACGTCACGCAACGCGTGCATCATGGCGGCCAGACCCGCCTTCACATCACAACTACCCCGACCCCGCATCCGGTTAGACTCGATGACCGGGTCAAACGGGTCCATGGCCATCGCCTTGGCCGAAACCGTATCCATATGAGCCTCCAACACGACCCGACGCCGCGGATCATCGCCGGGCAGGCGGGCCATGACATTACTGCGACCCGGGAGAACCGCTTCCTCCCAGACCTCGATGGCGGCCCGCTGAAAGAAATCCTTCACGGCTGCCGCCACGGCGCCTTCGCCCGGGCCGCCCCACTCCGGGTTCACACTGTTCAGACGGATCAACTCCGCAAGCGTCTGAGTCACAGGCTCCACCGAGAAACCCCTACTCATTCCCGGTGAAACCGCAAGGGCAAAGGTTTCTTCTGGGGATGGGGTCGACAACGGAATGGGCGGTTGGGGTTCGAGGAGCGGATGCTCCGTCCCTCCCGATTCGACATCGGCAACCCGACTCAAGGAACACGGTCCGGGATCCTATCGCTGTCTCCAGCCCTTGAACCCCTCCCGCGATGGAAAGAATCATGATCGCCGATCCCATCGGATGACTTCCGACGGGCCCCAGCGTTTCACGACCACCTTGGCGACCGCATCTCAATGGTTTCCCTGAGAGGCCACTAGGCGGGGGACAACGATCGAATTCTCGCCTCGATGCGACTCCGTTCATCCTCCAACACGGCCCCATTGGCTTCGACGTTTCTCCAAAACGCCTGGCCTTCGCTCGGGAGCTCATCGATCGGATCGTAATAATAAAACACTCGTCCGGGTTTGATTCGGGGGGCGGTCCAGGCAGAAATCCCTTTCTGAGCATCGTAATACTCGTAACTCGAGATCTCCCTCTTACCCCCTCCGCCGGGAGCATCGCAGACAAAACGAGGCAGATTGAATCCAGCGGTGGTCCCCAACAACGCTTTGGAGAGCTCCTCGGTGGTGGCAATGGTGGTGCGCAGATGCTCACATCCTGGAACCATGTCATGGGTATAAACGTAGTAGGGCTGGATGGTTAACCAAGAAAGCGATTTGACCAAACGATACATCGAACCAAAGGTATCGTTGACACCCCGCAGCAGGACCGATTGATTCCGGACCTTGATTCCGATGCCGACCAGTCGCTTCATCGCCTCCACCGTCCACTGCGACATCTCTCGAGTCGTTCCGAAATGGGTATGAAGACACACTTCCTTGAAGGCCTTCCGACCAAAATCCGTCACTCGTTCCAGCGCTTTAACCCATCCGTCGTCGCTGGTCACCTGCATCGGCAAGATCGCCAGTCCCTTGGTGGCAATCCGAATTCGACGCACGTGAGGAATCCCCAACAAGGTCAGTCCGATTTCCTCCAATTGATCGGGCCTCAACATCGAAGCGTCTCCCCCGGAGATCACGATATCCTCAAGTTCAGGATGGGAGCGAATGTAGGCAAAGGTTTCCTCCCAGGCCGTTTGTTTTGCGCCGTAGGTTGCCTTATCCCGAACCGGCGTACTCCCCCCCACCACTCGGCTCCGAGTGCAATAGGAACAGTAAACCGGACAGATCGTCGTCGGAAGGAACAGCGCTTTGTCGTGATACCGATGGGTCAGGAAGGGAGCCACGCGATCCTCGTCCTCACCGAGGGAATCTTCCTGATGCATCGGGTGATCGGCCAGGAGTTGTGAGGCCATGGGGATGAATTGCCGTCGCAGGGGATCGGATTCGGGATGGTCCCAATCAATGAGAGAAACAAGATAGGGGGTGAGGCGCATATTCATTGGAGCGGTCTGCATCCCCCGCTTGAATTCCTCCAAGGCTCCCTCCGAGAGACGCGACCCCAATACCTTGGCCAGGCCACTGAGGGAACTCACGCTGTTGCGCAACTGCCATTGGTGGTCGGAAAACTCCTCGGCTGAAACCGCCCGCCAGGCCGGGATCGATTTCCAACACGACTCGATGTCGAACTCATAGGAGAGCCTCGGCATCGAGTGGGTTTCCCGAACAGCGGGTTCCTTCAACAAGGCCCGACCCGCCCTCTCGGGTGGTTCCCCAATGTCTCCCGCAAGTTGACTCATCTTCTATCGCTTTTTCCCTCCGCAACACCCAATCGTCGGGGAGGCCTCCAGAAGCCACCCTCTCACCAGCGTAAGGCGAATCCCGTTCCAACGATCCATCCTTCCCAACCTTGCCTCACCCGTCCAATTCTCGATCGTATTCCGGGTCGCATCTCCAGTCGTTCTTCCAATCGCCTTTGCCAAGCCATCGCTTATCCCTAAACCAAACCACCCTCAATCCCAATCGATAGGGCCCCGTCTTCCTTTGGTCCATCCCCTGCCAATCGTGCGTCCCTCCGGGGTTCGCACCGCATCAGCGAAACCATCGGTTCTCCCGGAAATCGGGCGGGGATTCTTGATTCAA
>DEAY01000328.1 GCA_002348345.1 Verrucomicrobia bacterium UBA2970 | reverse complement strand
TCAAAGCCTTCCCCCCCGCGGCTCCCTCGCTGGAGCCGCGAGGGAATTCCATTGGTCTCCGAACCGATGGGATGATCGGCTCGATCCGGCATACCACCTCACTCTCCACCCGAACGCTTCCCTGGGCCGATGGATCCGGCCCCGCCCCGCCCTGGTTCCGTCAAGCCTCCAAATGGTGGATGATCACTGGCGTTTTGGTGGGATTCTTGACCGTTGGATCCGAGATCTCGCTTGCCCTGAGAAAGCATTCAGCCCGCTGGAAAATCGATCAAATCAAGAATCAAGTGGACCAGGTGCAGGGGGAAATCGCCAAAGCCGAAGGTCAGTCGAAGGAAGCAAGTCAGCTTCTTCTTGAAATTGACAACGCACGACAAGAACTTCACTCATCGAAGACCGCACTCCAGCTCATCAAGACCGGCATCTCCCTGCGGCAGCAGTATGCCGTGAATCTCCTCTTTTCTCTCGCAGGTTCGGTGAATTCCAGCATCGCCGTCAATGAATTCGAGGAAGACGGGGATCATTTGGTCCACATTCGCGCTTGGGCGATTTCAGAAAAAGAATCTCAGGAATTCGTTCGGGCCGTCGTTCGCCATCTGGGTGAGTGGGGCCTATCCGTGGACCGGCAAGAGGTGAAATCAAGTCAAGGACGCATGGGGCTCGAAGGCTACGATATCGAACTGAGCCTTCGCCCCAACCCCCATTACATCGAGAAGAGTTAACCCCTTTAAACACAACGCAATCCACGAAGCAAAGAGATGAAAACGGCGGGTCTCTCAGAGCGTGAAAAGCTAATGCTCCCCACGGCATTCGCGATCATCGCCATTGTCCTCTATACCTCGTTCCGCTGGAAACCAGCTCACCTCGCCATCAAGACCCTCCAAAGGGAACTCCAGAGCGCCATTGATGGACGGGCCAACCTCAAGTTCCCCAACCCCGAGAACCAAAGCCCCGAGCAGTTGGCCGCGCAACTCGAGGAAATCACCGCAACCCTCCAGGAAACCCAATCCCATCTCAGCGTAGCTCGGGGCCATTTAGTCAACCTGGAAGACGGCGAGGATCTGCAAGATCTCAAGATCCAGATCTCGACACTTGCACAGGAAAGCCGAGTCACCATCGTGGAAAGCATCCCCGATCAGTCCACCTCCCGAAGCCAGGGCCGAGGCCGAAGGCACTTAAGCGAATCGCTCACCCTTGACGCGGCACACAAAGCCTCGGCCCCCGTTTCCCACGAAGCCTTTCAATCCCTCTATCAGCGCCCCTGGCAACGCATTTCAATGCGAAGCTCCTTTCTCGGTCTTCTCCATTTCGCGCGCGGGTTGGAGGCCCTCGACTGGCAGGTCACACTGGTCGGTTTCTCGATCAAAACCCAGGAAAACCAGCCCCAATTCGATTCACCACAACTCGACGCCACCTTTGTTTTGGCCTTGTGAATTACCAACCCGATCATGAAGCAAGCCTTCGAACAGCTCCTTGAAAAATCCATCCAGCTCGGTGCCTCAGACCTTCACCTTTCTGGTATTGAGCCTCCTTATTTCCGCTGCCAGGGCGCGCTACAGGTGGACCATCAAATCGTCTGGCCAAAAGACGCTATGCAGGCGTTGCTGGATTTTCTCCTCACCGAGAAGGAAACCGACGTTCTGAAACAGGACCGTTCCCTTGATTTAGCCTACTCCCTTCCGGGCGGCGATCGCTTTCGGCTCAACCTTTACCACGAGCGCGAACGGCCCGCCATCGCGATTCGTCGCCTGAACCGGTCCATCCAGGACTACCGGTCACTCAATCTGCCCGAGGGCCTTGACCGAATCCCCGAACTAACCAGCGGTCTCGTCCTCATCGCAGGCCCCACCGGCAGCGGAAAATCAACAACCTTGGCGGCGACCATCGACCGGATCAATCAAACGAAGGCCCATCACATCATCACCATCGAGGACCCCATCGAGCAGCTTCATCGCAGTCACCGATCCCTCATCCATCAACGGCAGCTCCATCGCGACGTCCCCACCTTCTTCCAGGGGGTCAAGGATGCCCTTCGCGAAGACCCGGATATTCTACTCGTTGGAGAAATGCGTGACCCGGAAACGATGAAAGCGACCATCACCGCTGCCGAAACCGGACACCTCGTCTTTTCCACCCTCCACACGGGGGATGCCGTCGGAACGGTGAACCGGATCCTAGGCGGCTTCAGTGTGGAAGAGCAGCGCATGCTTCGCCACCAACTCTCAATGGCCCTCCGGGCGGTCGTAGCCCAAATCCTCGTCCCCACCAAGGACAAGGGGCGACGCCTTCCCATCGTCGAGGTCCTGTGGGCAACCAAAGCCGTCTGCAACCACATTCGCAGCGGGCGCCTCGAGCAGATCTACTCGATCATGGAATCTGGAGCGCAACAAGGAATGATCACTCGGGAACAATCTCTGGCAGCTCATGTGCATCACGGATTGATCGATCTCGATGAAGCGCTTCGCTTCGCTCGAGATCCAAAAACCCTGACCAACCTGCTTCAGCTCAAAGGAACGAAAGGCTGGCAGGCCGAGACCCCGGCAATGGAGGCCGATGAAGCGGTCCGATTCACGGTGAATCCCTCATAGGAGCAAGACAAGGAGCAATGGCATGAGAGCACTGACTACTGATCAACTGGTCTCCGCGGTCGTCGATCGGGGACTTCTCCCCGAGGACACCGTCATCCGACTCCGCCAAGAGGCACGGCGGCGACGCCTCAACGTCGTTGATCTGATGACGGCAAAGGGGCGCTTTCCCTCGTCGGCGATCTATTGTGCGGCGGCAGAGGTCAGGGGATTGCCCTTTGTCGATTACAACCGCGTGGAACCCAATTTCGATTTGGCCAAGGACTTCCCCCAGAATCTGATCAAACGGGGCAGCGCCATTCCTGTCTCTCAATCAGGACAACGCATCACCGTCGCCTGCGCATGTCCAGATGATCACATGTTGTTGGCTGAGATCGAACGCCGCACCGGAATGGAGACCGATCAAGCCCTCGCCGAACCCCAGGCCCTCAAGGGAGCCGCCGCAACCGTTCTTGCCAAACTGACCCCGGGGAACCCTGTGGTGACCGATACGAATCCCGTCGAGGCCCTCGACCGGATCATGAAGGAAGCCTATCTCCGGCGGGCCTCCGATATCCATCTCGATCCGCAACCCGACCGCCTCCACGCGAGAATCCGGGTCGATGGACGGCTCGAGGACATCCGAATCCATCTCCCCCAGAACCAATCCAATGCCCTCATCTCTCGGATCAAGGTTCTGGCCGGACTCGACATTGCAGAGCAACGGTCTGCCCAGGACGGGGGCTTCACCTACGATGTTCCCAGCCTTCCTGATGTGTCCATCGACCTTCGGATCGCGACCATCGCAACCAAGTGGGGAGAACGGGTTACCATTCGAATCCTGGCCAAGGAAACCAAGGAGTTCGGATTGCCGGATACCGGAATGAGCCCAGTCGCTCTCAATCTCTTCAAATCAGCACTCTCCCGCCCGCACGGAATGATTCTGATCACCGGCCCTACCGGAAGCGGAAAATCAACGACGCTTTACGCGGGGCTTCGGGAAATCAGCCGCCCAGAGATCAATATCATGACCTTGGAGGACCCCATCGAATCCAATGTTCCCGGCATTTCCCAAGTCCAGGTCGGGGGGGCGGACAAGATCACCTTCGCCAAGGGACTTCGATCCATGCTGCGCCACGATCCCGACGTTCTCATGGTGGGCGAGATCCGCGACCAGGAAACGGCCGAAGTCGCCCTGAGAGCTGCGATGACAGGGCATTTGATCTTTT
>DEAY01000030.1:12332-22635 GCA_002348345.1 Verrucomicrobia bacterium UBA2970 | reverse complement strand
CCTTCCATGGCTTCCTTGCAAAGTTCTTCCTGCTCCTCATTATCTGGCTGGGCCTTGACATAGGAATACCCGCCTTCCTCTGATCGGGTGAAATTGTCTGGAGCCGTCTCCCGGCACAAGTCGCAGTCGATGCACTGATCATCGACGTAAAACTTGCCACCAACGTTTTCGGGATACTTGTTTTCGAGTTCAGCCATAGTTTTCGCCGTAGTTGACTCAGGTTCACCCAATCTTTCAAGCCATTTTTTTCGCTCCAGCGTCTCTTGTCAACCAATCCAAACAGTCAAACTTGCCTTCTTCATCCCATGCGCTAGTTTGGCGCGAGATGGATTACATCGGGGACATTCACCGTCGGGCCGAGCAAGCCAAGCGTCCGGTCATTTCAATCGAGTTCTTTCCTCCCAAGACGGAAAAAGGTGATGCCAGCCTTCTCAACAAAACCATCCCCAACCTGATGGGCTTGAAACCGGACTATTGTTCCGTGACCTATGGCGCCGGGGGAAGCACGCAAGGCAAGACCCTCAAGATCGTCAGGGAGATCCAGGAGACACACGGGCTGACCGCCATGTCCCACCTCACGTGTGTGGATTCCACCGTGGACGACCTCCGGGCTTACCTCGACCAGGCCTGCGATGCCGGGATCAAGAACATCCTCGCCCTCAGAGGAGATCCGCCCTCAGGGACGAGTGAATTCACAGCGGTGGAAGGCGGATTCACCTACTCTTACCAGTTGGTTGAACTGATTCGATCCTACGGCAGCTTCTCAATTGGGGTCGCAGGATTTCCGGAAGGACACATCGCGTGCCGCGGTGGAAAGCACATCGATTGGCAACACCTCAAATCAAAAGTTGATGCCGGGGCGGATTTCGTTCTCACCCAACTGTTCTTCAACAATGACGATTTCTTCGAATTCCGCGACTACATCGCGAACGAGCTCCATCTTGACCTTCCTATTTGCCCTGGAATTCTCCCCATCCTCTCCACCGCCCAAATCAGGCGCTTTACCGAACTTTGCGGCGCCTCCATCCCCCAGGATATGGCCGCCAAGTTGGAAGTTCTCAAAGACGACGATGAGGCTGTCATGGAGTACGGCATCGACTACGCGACCCAACAATGCCGCGCCCTGTTGGAAGCGGGCGTTCCCGGCCTTCACTTTTATTGTCTCAACAAATCCTACTCCACCACTCGGGTGGTCAAGAATCTGGGACTCTAACCCTCATCACGCCCCCCAGTTCATGAAGCGGATCATTAGCGGGGCCAGCGGTTTCGTTGGTCAACTCCTGGTCGATGCCTGGCGCGCTCAGGCCGTTCCGGTGGTCCCCATCCAGCGGGTGGAACACTCAGAGGCGCTCCGGGAGGCGGTTGCCTGGAATGTTGGCACCGGTTGGCTCGATCACGCCCAGCTCGAGGGCGCTTCGGTCGTCGTCCATCTTGCGGGCGAAAACGTCGGCAGCGGCCGCTGGACCCGAGGAAAGAAAGAGCGCATCCGCGGGAGTCGAGTGGACGGCACGCGGCAACTCGTTTCCGCCCTCTCCCGACTCAAGTGTCCCCCCTCCTTGTTCCTCTGCGCCTCGGCGACCGGATTCTACGGGCCTTCCTCAGAGGGAAGCCGAAACGAAACTCACCCTTCGGGAGAAGGATTCCTCGCCTCCGTCTGCTCGGCCTGGGAGACGGAAGCGATGCGGGCGGCTGAGGCGGGAATCCGAACGGTTCTCCTGCGTTTTGGCGTCATTCTTGATCCCCGGAAGGGCGCTCTGAAAAAAATGCTTCTCCCCTTTCGCCTCGGGCTCGGTGGGTGCATCGGTTCGGGCTCACAATACATGCCCTGGATTGGTTCCCATGAGATTCCCCACGCGGTCGAGTTCCTGATGCAGCAGCAGGCAATCAGCGGACCGGTGAACCTGGTGTCTCCCGAGCCGATGACCAACCAAGAATTCACCCGTGCCCTGGCTCGGCAACTCAACCGCCCGGCCCTGCTCCCCCTTCCCGCCTTCGCGGTTCGTCTGCTTTTTGGTGAAATGGGAGAGGAAACACTCTTATCAAGCTGTCGAGCGGAACCCAAGGTACTGACCGATCACGCCTACCCTTTTCGCCATCCCACCCTCAGGGAAGCCCTCGCGAGGCTCTTGTCATCGCTACCAACCTGAGAAGAGTCTTCGGTCACCACAAATCGACCAGCACCGGATCGTGGTCACTCACTTTCCAGGGATAGTTCGATGAAACCGGCCAATCGGCATTGAGATGAGCGACGGAAACCGAATGCCGGGTCCTTGCCAGCGACGGGGAAAGGAAGAGGTGGTCCAGGACTTGAGCCTGGCCCTGATAAACGTAGGTATAGGCTGACTGTGGCGCCTCGGCCATGAGCTTGTCGTAGAGATTGATCAGGCCAACCTCATACAAGGAGGCCAACTGATCCGACCGTTTTTCCGGGAACGGATCATCGGGCCTTGGATAGACGTTGAGGTCACCCCCAACAACAATCCATGCCTCCGGGTCGATCGACAACAAACCCGCGACGATGGCTGCGTTGGCCCGAGCCTGCTCCCTTCGTTGCAAGACCCGGCGATCCGGTCGACTCGAAAAATGATTGTTGAGCAGGAACAGAGGCCGATCCGGTCGATCCTTGATGCGAACGCCGAGGATCTGGCACGGTCGGCTAAAAACAAACGACGATCCACCGTTCGGGTCTTGGTAGGTGCCCTGAATGGAGGCGACTCCTTTCGATTCCCCCGCGCCAAACTCTATCTGAAATCTCGAACTCACTCGCTTCATCATCGTTTGGAACAAATCGAGGGTTCGTAAATCAATCAACTCGCACTGATCCTCTCGATAGAGAAACCCACAAGTAATTCCCCGCTCGTCAGCCCCTTTGGGATGGGCGATGGCCCGATACCTCCATCCCCCACTCGATGGAATCGAGTCTCCCAGATCATCAAGAATGTCATTCCCCCCTTTTCCCGATAGATCCTGCGCTTCCACTTCCTGAAGGAGGAGGATGCCTGGAGCTCCGAGCGAATTGAAAATGCCTTCTGCAATCCGTCCGAGGCGTTCTCGATAATCGGCCTCCCCCGAGGGCAGGTAATTGAAAGGAGGTCGAATCCCCCCCAACCCCGGATTGCCGTGCGCGTCGCAAGGGTCGCCTGGATCGTCTCGATGATCGTAGAGGTTTTCCACATTGTAGGTGGCAATTCGGAAACTCGATCCCGTCGGTCCGGGCCCATGGTTCTTCCGATGATCCGGCCCCCTTTGAGAAACCCGCGGCATCTGTTCGACGGCAATCCGATACTGTCGATATCCGTAGAGCACCATGCCATCAAGCGATTGGCCCAAGACCGCTCCGACCGGAAGAGGCGGGAGCAACCGAAGCCGGCCCGCTGAATGAGCGCCGAGCCCGAAACTATTGAGTTGAATGCGGAATCCGTTTCCATTGTCGAATCCCAGTTCGGGATGATCGTCCAGTGGATGCACGTCACGAAAGACACGACGATGGAAGTCGGGAAAGCGGCCGATGAGAGGCTGTCCTTCGGGAACCACCCAAATCTGGGCATCCTCCCCTTCCCCATACACCTGAGTGGCACCCGTCACCAAGGCGCCCCCCCTGAGGCGGACTCTCATTCCCTCGAGCCGCTCCCAATAGGCAGCGGCGGCGGCGTGATCCGCCGGGGGGTTCACGTCTTTGATTTCAAGCTCATTGAGACGGGATCGCCCCCCTTCCCGCCGCTCTCGAAACTCGACTTCCGCGATCTCGGTCTGACCAAATCGTTCCGTCACCCGTCCCCCCAGTCGGACCCAATCCCCTGCGGCGAGCGGCGATCCCGGTGCCCGCACTTGCCCGAGATACACGAGAATGCCATCCGATGTTCGCGGATCCCGATCCGATTCAGCCGGTCGATTCTGCAACCCAATGGCATGGTGAATCTCCCCCTGGGAATCCTTCCACTGGAGCCGCTGGTGGACTAGCCCTTCAACCTCAACGATCTCACCGGCCATGGGCGATCGAAAGGCGGCCGCGGCGGCATCCTCGGGCGACGGTCCCTGGACCCGGCCAATGGAAACAAGCTGAGCCGAGATTCCCATCGTGCCCATCAAGACCGAACAAACAAGATGCACCCAAATTCTCATTGCCTTCACCCTGTCAAATCGATCCCCCGAGAACAAGGGAGCGCTTTGACCTCAGGAGGACAAGTCTCCCCAACAACCCAGCCCACCCTTCGGGACAGCCTTGTCACCAGATCATCTCCAGGCGGGATCGAGGCCCCTCCATGGAAGTCACACTCAACCCGACCCAGGACACAGAATCAGCCCACGCTGAGGTGGCCTAGAGCCAGAAGCGCATAATAGGTATACTCGCAGTCGAGGGTCTCCTCCTGCCAGTGCCCATAGAAGGAGCCCTCGTTTGTCCACAGAGTGTCAATGAAGTCCAGGCAGGATTCCCGCACGCGCTCCAGCGACACGTCCATACTGGCCAGGGCATGGAGCGCCGTAGCCGTGGAGAGGAGATCGGGAACGGGAGCCTGGGCCCCGGCTAAGAACCCACCCATCGGATGGACTCTCGCGAGCAACCAATCCGAGACTTCTTGGGGGATCGGCATCTCCTGATCGCGCAGCACGGAGACGGCCGCAGCGGTGGCGGTGGTCGATCCCGTTGGAACGTGGCGCTCATTGGCCCAGCTTGAGGGGGTTTCGAGAAATTTGAAGGATTGAACCAGTCCGAGTGGTTCCGGCAATGGCGCTCTGAGGTCCTGATAGGCGCAGTAGGCCAGGAAATTGGCGTAAGCTGTACTTTCCCCGGAACCGCTCCTTGGATGGAAACCACCATCCGAGACTCGAAATCCGGCGAGCCGGGCTTCCAAAGCGGCTCCCAGCGATGATTCAAAGCCGGCAATCGCCCAACAGCGGATGAGACTGCAAAGATGGACAAAATCCAACGATTCCCCAGAACCAAACTTCTCTAGATAGGTTCGGGTTTTCGAAAGATCGACCTCGACCTGCAACGCGAGGCTGGCATCGAGTCCAAAAACGGTATAGTAAAGATCGCTCGCGCCGGACTTATCGCAAAAGCCACCGTCTTGGTGTTGCTGACCTTCAAGAAACCGAGCAACGAGTTCGGCAGAATCGTCCAAGACCCGAGGGGCAAGGCGCGCCACCTGCAGCATTTGAAGCCGAAGACTCACGCCGGTGGATGGGATGTTGGATGCGGACGGGGCAACCTGAACTAGGAGGCCGCAACCGCCAACCGTTCATCGAGCTTGGGAACGTCCTTGGCGACAACGTTCTCCGATGAAAGATTCTTCTCCTCAAATTCGCTGCACCACCCTTTGATCTCGGTCTCGTTAAAGATCTTCCCAATGACCCGCCGGAGGAGCCCCTTGAGGCTCGCATTCTCCAACTGCCTCAGGGACCGAATGGCCTCCTCCTTGTAGGATTCCAAGAGACTTTCCGCTCGTCCGACCGCGCCCAGTTTTTGGTAGAGGGCCTCGATTTCCCGAGACCGAGGGGCCAAGTCCCCTTCACGCCGCCAGAGGCGTTCGAGCACGACCTTGTCCTTCCCGGTGGCCTTCTCATAGGCGATGCCCAGGAGCACGCTTGGTCGAAGCCCTTCAATATCATTGGTCTCACCGGACTCACCAAGGTCGCTCAGATCATCACGGATCTGATAAGCGATTCCCAATGCCTCACTGTAACGGGACAACACCTCACGCACGGATTCAAACTCCGCGACTCCGGAGTAGATGGCTCCCAGCTGCAGGGCTACCTCAAAGGCAGGCGCCGTTTTTCGACGAAAAATGTCCAAGACCTCTTTCAACGCGAGCGGTTTGGGTTCCCGGGCCCAACAGAGTTCAGCCCCCTGCCCCTGGCAGAGCCGCCGTTGTCCCTCCGCAGCGACCCGGACCATGAGGGACCGCTGTTCACCCGAAACGTTGGCCGAAGCCAACAGTCGATACCCTTCCCCGATCAGCAGGTCTCCGGCGTTCATCGCCACCGGCACCCCATGCTCTTCATGCATGGTCTTCTCTCCGTAGCGCTGGGCGTCGTCATCCTCGATGTCGTCATGGATCAGAGAGGCTTTGTGGAAACACTCCACGGCGATGCCCACCTTGCGAATGTCTGGCGGGAGCACCGCCCCGGGTTCTTCACTCAAGGCCTGGAACGTCGATGCGGTCAGGAAGGGCCTCCATCGTTTCCCCGCCCGCATCAGCCAATCCCGCGAAATCTTCTCCGTCTGCCCCTCTGCCACCCCCATGGCGAGGTCCAGGGTCGACGGACTAAACCAGAAGTCCACATCTTCTCGAAGTGCTCCTAAATCCATCCTCCGGGTTCGATCTTCGCTTGAAAGATGAATGTAGTCCCAGATCCAATCCAAATCGACGGTGGTGTCAATGCAGTCATCCTGAAGCAGGGGAATGGCAACCCCGGGAATCGCCGCCGCCTCCATGTATGGAAATGCCCGTTCCAAAACACTGATACAGCTCACTCCTACGATGGCCTCGATTTTTCCAGTCTGGATCAGCGACATCACGATTGCCGACCCTTCCGCGACGAGCACGGCATAACCCAACCGTTCGGCCTCCACCTGGAGGTCTTGAATGGAACAGAGACCACAGGATTTGCAGAGCAAACCAAACTCATCAAAAGGAGCCGGGCATCGGCTTTCCACCCGGAGACATTTCGGCAGCAACAGCAGTCGGCGCTCGTAGGGTACGGCCGCCAATGATTCGCGCCACATTTCGTTGTTTACCAAAACGCCGATATAGTCGCGATACTCTTTATCGTAGCGATTGGCTTCGATGATCCGGTCCGCGTGTTCCTTGAGCTCCTCCACCGGCAGCGGCGGCACCGGTCCTTCCTCAGCCACATACCGCCTGACCGTGAGAAGAACCTCGTTCCGCTCCTCTGGAGTTTGGGGAAGGTTTTTCTTCGGCGGCCTAAACTGCTGCTGAGGCACTGGGCGGGGTAAGGTCAGTTCCGTGGAAGCCATTTGAGTTACTGACGTCAGGTTAATCTACTCTGTTACAACTTGCTTGACCGGAGCATTATGCGACGCTGCCGATGCAGCGTCGAGCTTTGATTCTGGCTCCGCATCTCCCTCGATGTGTCGCGGGGCCTGTCGTTTCAAGCGACCGTAGGCTTGAAAGTCGTTGAACCAAAACCGCTTGGCCAGCCGGTACATCCAATGCTTCTCGGGAATCTCCTGACCGGGAAGCCACTGGCTGAAGCGAGGACGCATCGCCTCCAACTCCGCCATCGCCGTGCCCCTCACGGTCGTGTCCTTTGCCCCATGCTTTTTCACCAATGCCTTCACCAAATCAGGGCGTTCCAAGACGACACAGCCCCGGGTCGCCTCCGCCGAGAGCCTCCGAAAATCTGCCAGGAATTCAGAGTTCCTCAAGGTTTCGTAGATTCCCCTGGAATCATGGATCGAATCCGCGGAAAACTGAATGATAGGGCACGGTTCAATATCCCCCGTGGGACTGATATGGTGACTCACCCCATTGGCCATGGGACACAGGGATTGGCCTTGATCGTCGTAGTAGGCATCGATGATTCCAATCGGCATCTTGGCTCGCATGTCGACGATGAATCGTCGCACCTGGACCAATTGCTCCTGACTTAATCCCAATGACACGTTCATGTCCGGTCCCACCGGTCGATAGGTATGAAACCACACATAATGAACGCCCCTTTTGATCAACTCGTTCAGCCACGACTCCGTCAACAAATCGTCGATGTTGGATTGGCAGACACTGGTCGCGACTCCGGTCAGCACTTTCTGTTGCAACGCGTTGTCGAGCCCACGGAGCGTCTTGTTGAGAACGTCCTTCTTGCCGCGGCGTTCGTCACTGACGACCTCTCTCCCCTCGATACTGATCAGGGGGGTCACATTCCCAAGCTCCCGCAGTTTCACCGCCACCTTTTCGGTGATGAACTGACCGTTGGTGAACACCTGAAAATAGCAGTCGGGATGAGCCGCCAACAGATCAAGCAATTCAGGATGCATGAAGGGCTCCCCCCCCAGAATCCCAAAAAACACATTCCCGTGCTGCTTGGCATCGGTGATCAGTCGGTTCATCGATTCAAGATCGATTGCGTTTCGGGGAGCGGTCACATCAACCCAACACCCCTGGCAACGTAGATTACAGCTGTTGATGATCGAAATGTAGAGGAAAGGCGGAAAATACTCGCCCCGTTTGAGACGCCGCTTAAACCGCTCCACCGAGAGCATGCCTCGAACCCCAAAGTTCCACCCAAATTTGCACAAGGACCGGAAATCAGTCGTCTTCAGGATTCTCAGGGCCAATTGAGGTAACATGCTGATCTTTCGTTTCAGTAAACGATCCGATGGCCGTCCTACTGACGCTTCAGCCAGGCTTCCGCCTTCGATTCCACTTGTTGAAGCGCCTTCATGAGTTCCTGCAGATCGATGCTGCGATCATACCACGAGAACTCATATACCTCAGGATCCAGACTTCGCAAGAACGTATCCTGAATAAAGTCCGCTGTGGCTCCCCTCGGCATGACGTTCATCCCCAGATACCGATAATGATCCAGCCCGGACAACCATCGCTCAAACTGAGTTTCATCCGCTTCCGCAAAGAATTTCAGCTCCCGACTCAAGAGGGGATTGGCTTCCTTGATCCCCAAAAGTTCGACCATTCGCGAAGCGGTCTCCCTCGCCTCCCCTTCGCTGGCAGAAAGGGTGCGACCGACGGCACCCGCGTGGTCCAACAAACCATGCACGTAAAAGAACGCTCCCTCATTGTCCATGCGATTCAACACCGTCCTCAAACCCTGCCAGGCCAACTTAGCAAATCGACAGCGCTGCCGAATCTCTTCGACGATCTTGACGATCTTGATTTGTCGCGTTCCATCCATGCCATCCTCCTCCCTTTCCCTAATCCGCGTTTCCCATCGCCGCAGCCCTCGCCTTGTCGGCTTTGGCGGCCGCTTCCTCGGCGCGACGTTGGATCTCATCGGGTGCCGGCAAGGACATCAGCACCTCATCGGGAATATCGCCCGACTGGGCGAGTTTGGTCAGACACTTTTTTCGCTCATTGAGCGCCTTGTCCGGATTCCGTTCCTTCGAAAACCTCGATTTGGCCTTCTCACTTCGGTCACGCAGCATCTGGTAAACATCCCCCCCCAGCAACGACGAGATATCGATCTTCATCTTCTCACGCTTCAGATCCGTCGAGCTCACCCGATCGCCATTGATCGGGCCGCTCCGATACTTCGGAAACATGATGGCCGCTTCCGGACACACCCGGGAACAGGCGGGGCAGTTGGTCTTACAACTATCGTTGTTCTGGACTTGAAGCCTATTCTCCCCGTCAACCCCGTAAACCCCGAACAAACAGAAGCTCAAGCACTGCATGCAATTCGTGCAACGATCATAGTCAATGACCGGAAACCAAGGCTTCCAGGCACCGTGATCGAACCCATCGATTTCGTCGCGTCGGCCCCGCACCAGTTCGGTGATCGATTCTGGATCCCGATCGCCAATCTCCATCACGGAGACAGCTCTCGCCTCATCCGCCCCCTCAAAGGTAGGCGGACCATCCGAACCAAAACGTCCCATCACAAGAAGCGAGGTGCGGTCATCGGGAGAGACCGCCTGCCGACCGTCGGTTCGAGTCACCGAGTAGCCTTCCTGGAGAAGCGCCGCCATCGTGTCATATCGAGCTTGCGCCTCAAGAGGGGCACTCCCCTCCCCCTCGTAAACCACCACCCGTAGGGATCGACTCTCTTCCAAACTCATTCTAGGCCTCCGTCCTGTTCTCCGATCCCGCCATCGGGGGTTTATGATCATCGGGCAAATTGGAAGTCACGGCCTCCGTGGCCAGCGCTCCGGCCGCGGCATCCACCGATTCCGTCCTCATGTTGACCACTTCCGTCCATTGCCGATTCAATGGTGCCCGACCCGCTGCAAACAACCACTTCACCGCCCTCGGGAAGCAGGCTGCAATCTTCAGAGGACCCGCCTGGGCAAAACGCTGCAGGGCCGGATCGCGTCTCGCCGACATTTCGCACAGGTCAGCAACGGCATCGAAGGCTGCCTCGGACTCACATAGTTTTCTCAGGACCCCTTCCTTGGTCGACTTGGGCACGACCTGGGCATAGGTGCAATTGCAGAATAAAATTCGCGTTTTGTTGGCCATGACCGTTCCCCTAGTGTGAATCAAAACAGGGCTCCTGCCAACCTTTAGGTGAACCGGCCCCATCCGAGGCCAGCACCGCGATCAGGCTGGATCCGCCGTCATCGGATAGATCGTCAATCCGATCCCGCCGTTTCCAATCCGTCTCG
>DEAY01000030.1:6299-12018 GCA_002348345.1 Verrucomicrobia bacterium UBA2970 | reverse complement strand
GCCCGCCGTTTCCAATCCGTCTCGATGGGTCGGCTCGGGTCGGCCCGGCCGAAACCTCTCCAGGTCTTCCACCCGAACGCTCAACGATCCGTCATTGGCCTCGCTCATTTCAGAAAGTACCTCGCGGACCGCCTCCTCGAGTCGATTCGGATCGCCTTCGGCGCGAAGATTCAGGATCAGTTGGCCGGCACGAAGGGGGGCATCCAGACCTTGTCCCAGCTCGGGCACAATGTCATTGCGCACCACATTGATGACCGCCAGATCCCCCAATCCCCTTTCAGGAGCCAAGGTCATTTTTAGGTGCGCGATCTCAGCGTCCTCACGACCCATCCGGCGCTGCAAGTGATCGGCCAATTCGCCCAGGATGAGGTTGCCGTCAAACGCCTCGTTCGATTTCAATTCAATCGTCGCGTTCAGCCAGCCCAACAGGGCTTCACCCTCGGCATACGTGTCATAATTGATCGCCACGGTTGGAAGATGGGGTTGGTTTTCCTCCGACAAGATCTCGAACCAGTCCTCCAGCCCGGTTCCCGTACGCGCCGAAAGACACAGAACCTGAGCCTGGCAAAACGCCTCTTCCAAGGTCGCCTTCAACTTGCCGAGCTCGCCACTCGTCAACAAATCGACCTTGTTGATCACGATCACATTGGCCTCCTCCAGCTGCTTTCGATAAATGTAGGACACCTTGTCGGAAAACCGAGCCCCCTTCGCGAGACCGAAGATTCGTTGGGCCCGAATGGGATCGACGAGGACGGACAACGGCGCGATCTGAAACCGGTCCCCGTAGATTCGCCGCAGCGGATAGGTTACCGTGGCCACGAGATCCGTGCAGCTTCCAACCGGTTCGGCGACAAACACGTCGGGACGAGTGGCTTCCGTCAACCGCTTGGCGGCCTCCACCAGGGAATTAAACCGGCAACAAAAACATCCCCCCGGAATCTCCTCCGTCGAAAAACCGCGCGATCGCAACGACGCCGTATCAACCAGCCCCGACCCTTGGTCATTGGTGATCAGCCCCACCCGCAGTCCCTGCCCCACAAGGTGTTGGGCGAAACGTCCCACGGCCGTCGTCTTCCCCGCTCCCAGAAAGCCCCCGATCATGACATATCGCGAGCGGGGGCCCGACGAGTCCATTCCCACTTCCTTGTTGAGGTCACTACCCATTTCTACCTCTATCCCTCTCCCGGCACGACACGTTGCCGTCTAATTGTCTTCGGCTTTTTCATCCGCCAAAATCTTGTCGATCGTCGCATCCAGAACACCAGTGTAGGCCGACACATCAAGACAACGGGAATCGGGCTCACCCTTGATTTCATAAAGCCAACCCTCGCCATAGGGCTGCGTCGAAACCAGACTGATCTCCTCGAGAAGCCTCGGGTTGCTCCCTTGATATTTGCCTTCAACGATGGAATACACGTCCGAGATGGCCTTGAATCCTTCGATCCAACCAATAATTTGCCCGATGTCCACCTTCGCCTCAAAGGCCATTTCAAATTGGTGATCAACCATTTCCCCCAGCATTCGGGTCGCGAACTTGGTGAGACCCACCCTGAAACGCCCGTCTTCGACTCGTAGCACCCAGCTGTGGGAGGGGCTGTAAAGCGCATCCAATGGCAAGTGCGTCACGAACTGTGAGCGTTTGTAGAATAACGTCTTGCCCCGTTGCGCGTCCATCGTCCGAGAAACCTACGAATAAGCATCCACCCTGGCAAAGCGTAAACTCGAGCCAATACGAGCGGATCCTTGGCTTCAATCGAAAATGTCTTGATTTCATCTCCCCCTTTCCAGGATATAGAACCGTCGTAATTATTGGATTATGCCGACCTACGAGTATCTCTGCGAAAAATGCGGGGCCGAATTTGAGTTCTTTCAGTCGATGAAGGACGAGGCCCTCAACACCTGCCCGAAAGACGTTTGCCCGAAGAAACGTTGGGGTAAGGGCAAGGTCAAGCGGGCGATCAGTTCCGGTGCCGGATTGATTTTCAAAGGAAGCGGGTTCTACATCACCGACTACCGTAGTGAAGGGTATAAGGAGGCCGCCAAGAAGGACTCTGAGGCGTCAAAACCCGCCAAGAAATCCGAGTCCGGCAGCAAGAAATCGGGCTCCAAATCAAAATCCAAGTCCACCGGTGCTAAGAAATAACCCGGGGCCTCAACCCAATCGCACGTGTCGGTAGAAGACCGTGGGAAACCGCAACGCCGTGGGGCACGCCCTTCGACCAACCCCCTCAAAGCGACCTCTCTTCCCATGCGCGCGCTGCTGTTTGCCGGAATCATCCTGACCACCTTAGACGGACCCGCTGCCATGTCCCAGACCTTCCGGTCGATCGAAAGTCGATCCGGGCAGTTTATCGTCCGCTGGCGCGATCAATTCCGAGTGCCGCCCCTCCTCCGTCAGGACGAAGAGAAGGCCGGCGTCATCGTGATGAGCCCAGAGCTTCTCACCGTCTCGGCCGAGCGAATCAAGGAGGGACTCCTTCAACAACTCGGAACGACGGACCGTTGGCGGGGAAAAATTAGATTTCACTTTGCCTCAGGCAAATCGGATCCCAACCGCTTTCAGGTCCGATCCACGCGGTTTACCAACGGCTGGAGTTACCAGGTGACCCTCAGCGCCAAGATCAAACGTACCGTATGGCTGCGGGGTTGCGTCGCGGTTTGCCTGCTGGAAATGGGCAACCGCATGGCTCAAAGCCGCTCCATCGAAGTCCCGATGTGGCTCATCGAAGGGGCGACGGTCGATTTAGCCCAGTCGGCCCTGGTCGATCTCAGCCCCAGCTACGCCCGACAGGTCGTCGTGGGGGGGAACAATCCGGAACTCGGTCGCATCACCGCCCCTCAGCAGCCTCAAGACCCGTTGATCTCAACTCGACAATTCCTGTCACAGAACGTGCCGGTCAGCGCCACCGAACTCTTTTTCCCGGACATCGAACACCTCTCGGGAAACCGGGCCCTGGCCTATCGACAATCGGCCCATTTCTTTTTTCGGCAATTGGCCGCGCTTCCAGCGGGGAAAGCCAGTTTGCAGCTATTCCTTGTTTCGTTGCCAGATACCCTCAACTGGCAAAAAGCATTCTTCGCCAGTTACGAGGAATCCTTCTCGACGATGCTGGACCTGGAGAAATGGTGGTCCGTCGCCTTGACCGATCTCACCCAACTCACCCCCGTCAGTTCCTGGTCGCTCTCCGAGAGCCTCCGTTACCTCGATCGCATCTTGACCTCGCCAGCCCTGGTCGGGCAAGACCGGGACGAAATCGCCCAACGCCGCAACTTCAAGCTCACTGAAGTAGTCGACCAGTGGCCATTTACCGATCAACAGCCCACCCTCGAACAAACCATGAACCGTCTTCGGGTCCTGAGCATCTATGCGGCCCCTGACCTTCGACCGATGATCCGTGGCTACCTCACCGCCATCCAACAGTATTTGGAGGAGCGCAGAAAGGTCGGATTCGAACGTGATCGACCCGGCCAGGCTCGCCTGACCGCGGAGCGGGTGGTCAGGAACATTCAGACAAAACTGAAAAAACTCGATGCTCAGCGCCGAGCCATGCGGAATGCCTAGGCCCCTCCCCGAGGCCTATTGGCTGCCTCGCCGACAAAGATAGATTCCGGTCAAGACCACTCCGCCACCGACGAGTTGTGAAGGCCCCATGGCTTCATGAAGAATCACCCAACCAAGCCCCGCCGCCACCGCCGGCTGCAACAAAAGACCGACGGCTGAAAAAGAAGCGGGCAGATGCTTGAAGGCATAGGCAATCAGCGTTTGCCCAGCCACCTGTCCCGTCAGGGCCAGGAGAATTAAGATCATCCAACCTCGTTGGCTTGAGACCGCCAACGACTCACCCCAGAGGACCGTGATCACACCGAGCGAAACCGTGCTGGCGATGCCCGACCAGGCCATAATCGTCATCGGTGAAAACCGTTGGCGAAGTCGTTTCACATAGAGCATGTAGCCGCCGTAAAAAACCGCCGCCAACAACGCGATTCCGTCTCCTCGAAGTTGAGCCGTCGATTGGCTGATACTGGCGCCGGACAAAACAGCGGCTCCCGCGATGGCGAGCGCTAGCCCGGTCAGAAACGTCCCCGTGATCGCTTCGCGAAACCACCACCAGGCCCCCAACGTGACAAAGATGGGGGCCGCATTGGTCAGCAAGGTCGAGTTGGCAACGGTCGTCAAATGCAGGGACCAATGCCAGAAGGCCATGTCCAATGCGAAGAACACCCCGGCTCCAAAGAGGTGGGCCACGTCGAGAAGCGACGGCGGATGGGACGGCGCGACGCCTCGATAATGATCCCAACCCAGCCAGCACCAAAACACCGGCAGGGCAAAGAGGAGTCGATAAAAGGCCGTAGCGCTCGGCCCCAGCTCACTCAAACGGACCCAAATCGGAGCCACCCCGATCGCTAACGCCCCCCCCAAAAGCGCGAGGATCGCTCTGCGGTTCCACGAGCCCGGCTCGGACCCTGACGCGTCGATGGTCAATCGCTCCCCCTCCCGATGGCCTCAGTCATGGTCGCGTTTGGCTGCGAGGGATCGCCTGAGCTCGCTGAGCCTTTGAGTATTGATGACATCCCGAGCGGTGAGCCATCCCTTGCGTGCCATGCCCGCTCCCAAGCGAAGAAAGCCCGCATGCTCCGCTCGGTGCGCATCGCAATTGATCACACAACGTACGCCCATTTTCTTGGCATGACGCCACCATCGCCAATCCAGATCAAACCGATAGGGGCTTGCGTTGAGCTCGATCCATGTGCCTGTCTGTGCACACGCCTCAATCACCGCCTTTTGATTCACCGCATAGGCATCCCGCTCCAGAAGCAGGCGCCCCGTCAGATGACCCAACATATGCACCTGCGGATTCTCGGCGGCGGCGATGAATCGTTTGGTGATCTGAGCCTCGTTCTGACTAAATCCCTGATGGACACTGGCAACCACGACGTCCAGTTCGCTCAAGAGCTCATCGTCAAAGTCTAACTGACCATCGCTCATAATATCGACCTCAGAACCCGTCAACAATCGAAAGGATTGACCTTCAGATTCCAATTGCCGGTTCATTGAATCGACCGTCTTGATTTGTTGACGCAACCGAGTTCGGTCCAACCCATTGGCCTGAAACGAGGCGCGAGAATGATCGGTCACCGCCCAGTAATCGCATCCGAGTTCCTGGCAATGTTCAACGACCTCCTCCAAACTCTGGCGTCCGTCACTCCAATTCGAGTGATTGTGAAGCGACCCGCGAAGTTCCGTCCATTCCAGCAGACGCGGCAACTCTCCCGCCTCTCCCGCTTCGAATTCTCCCTGATCTTCCCGCAGTTCGGGCGGAATGTAGGGAAGCTCCAGCCTAGAAAAAATTTCTTCTTCGGTCGCGCAAGGTTCCAGGAGGCTGACGTCCCGGGTCTCTTCCTTCGAGCGAAAGAGCCCATACTCATTGAGTCGTAAGCCTCGATCAATCGCCCGGCGTCGCATGGCGATGTTGTGTTCCTTGCTTCCGGTGAAGTAGGCCAAGGCGAACGGGAACGCTTGGTCCGAAACCACTCGCAAATCAGCCGCCATCCCTCCCCTAACAATCACGCTTGATTTCGTTTGTCCGGAAGCGACGACGGACTCGACTTCCGGCTGTCCGATGAAGGATTCCATGATTCGGGTCGACTCTTTGGCGGACACCACAAAATCCAGGTCACCCACCACTTCCTTATGCCGCCGCAAACTCCCTGCCAAACT
>DEAY01000030.1:557-5909 GCA_002348345.1 Verrucomicrobia bacterium UBA2970 | reverse complement strand
ACGCTTGATCCAATCGGTGATGCGAGGCGTATCGTCGCCTGAATTCAATTCCCTCGAGAATCTTCTGTTGGGTTTTCATCCCGAATCCGGAAAGGCTGGCCACCCGGCCCTCTTGACAAGCACGTTCCAATGCCTCGATGGTGGTCACTTCGAGCTTCTCCCTCAGGACCTTGATCTTCTTGGGACCGAGCCCCGGGAGATCGAGCATTTCAATCAAGCCCTCTGGAACAGAGGCTCGAAGCGTTTCCATATACGCCAAGCTACCCGAGCTCACCAGTTCGGCCACTTTCTCCTGCAAGGCCTTTCCGAATCCCTTGAGTTCTCCCAACCGACCCTCCGCCACCATCGAGGAAAGATCACCCTCCCAACGATCCAGGGTTCGCGCCGCATTGACATAGGCACGGGACTTGAATGGGTTTTCGCCCTTGAGTTCAAGCAGCACCGCGATCTCCTCCAGCGCCTCGACCACCGTCTCTTTGTCCATGACCGAAATCCTAACCGTCTTGGCCCTCCGGGAGCAAATCCTTGCGCAACCCGGTTCTGACAGCCGTTGACCAAGCGCTCCCAGAATAAAAGCATTGACCATCCGTCCCCGGTCTCATCCAATTCCCAGAGTCCAAGTTAATGCCATCACTCCATTCAGAAACCCGTTCATGAAGCTCTCTTCTTCTGGTTATCTCCCTTCCCTCGTTTTAACGCTGGCATTGGCCGGGTCCGGGTGCGGGGAATCAGAGCCCCAACCGACCGTCGAGCCGATCGGAAATATCGAACCCGAAACGTCAAAGACCCCCAAACCGAAAACGAAAAAGGGTTCGTATTCTCTCGTTGGAAACAGTTTCGAGGCGGCTGAAGAGGCCTTGAACAATGACGACTATGAGCGTGCGGCGAAGATTCTGCTCAAAATGCAGATGTCCGGTAACCTTCAGAATAACAAGGACGGCTGGCGCTACAGCTCGCTGATGACCGAACTTCAGACGGTGCTCGCCTCCGCCGCTGCCGACGGGGACAAGAAAGCCCAGCAAGTCATTAATATGCTTCGGCAGTCTCGGGGCCCGATGTAGGGCCTGGTCGCGGTCGCCGAGTATGTCCTTGCCATGAATCTGCCTCGTCACGGCGCCCTTCCTCTCGGACGCATTCTCCTGGTCGTCCTCCTGATGGGGGCGGGACTGGCCCTTTGGAAACAAACTCGCCCCCCCCAACCCACTCCCATCCCGGTAAGCGAGGCTCGCTTTTCCGAACCGGCCGGCCAAAACCTTCATCAAGGAACGCTCCCCATTAAGGGCGGCCCTCCCGGCTATGTCGGCTCCGACGCCTGCAAATCCTGCCATTCGCAACAGCATGAATCATGGCATCGATCTTATCACCGGACCATGACTCAGGCCCTGAGCCGGGACTCCGTCCGAGCGGATTTCGACAACGTCATTCTCGAATCCAACGGAGAGCGGTTTCATCTCACCCAGACCAATGACACCTACTGGGTCTCGATTGGTGATGTTCCCGGGGAGGATTCCCAGCCAAGCCCCACCGTGAACCTGCAGTTGGCCATGTTGACGGGATCGCATCATATGCAGGTCTTCTGGCTCCCCGGCGTCTACGGAAACATGCAAATCGGGTTTCCCTTCACCTGGCTCATCAAAGACAGACGATGGGTTCCCCGGCCGGACACCTTCATTCGGGATCCCCAAACCGAGCCGGTCGTCGAAGTCTGGAACCAAGTTTGCATCCGATGCCACACGACCGGCGGCATCCCCAAACCCAATGCCCAGGAAGGCCTCTTTGAATCCGAAGTCGTCGACCTGGGCATTTCCTGTGAAGCCTGCCATGGACCCGGCGCTGAGCATGTCCGACTCAGGGAGGCCGAGCCGAAGGCTACGACCCCTCTGCCCTCGGAGAAGGATCCCATCGTTCAACCAGCGCATCTCACCGCCGAACGCTCGTCCCAGGTGTGTGGCGCCTGTCATGGCATGAAATGGTTCGACAAGAGCGAGCAATGGGAAGCCCACGGGTTTCGCTACCGCCCCGGCGACGACCTCAACGAAACCACTCCCATCATCCAAGCCTCAAAGACGGACGAACAACCGTGGCTCCATTCCGTCCTGGAGCGTAATCCCGGCTTACTGGAGAGTTTTTTTTGGTCGGATGGGATGATTCGAGTCTCGGGCCGGGAATACAACGGGCTTCTCGAATCAGCCTGTCATACCCAAGGCGAGCTGAGCTGCCTCTCGTGCCACTCGATTCATCGGAGTGATCCCGATGATCAACTCGCCCGGAACCGGTCAGGAAACCAGGCCTGCACTCAATGCCATGAGAGCCTCTCTGAAGACATCTCCGGGCACACCCACCATTCCTCAGGCTCTTCCGGAAGCCTTTGCTACAATTGTCACATGCCTCACACCACTTACGGCATTCTCAAGGCCATTCGAAGTCACGAGATCGACTCGCCATCGGTTGAGAGCGAGATTCGTTCGGGTCGACCAAACGCTTGCAACCTCTGCCACGTCAATCAGACCTTGGCTTGGACCGGCGAGCATCTCCATCGATGGTATGGTCACCCCGTCCCGGAACTATCCGAAACCGACCAAGAAGTACCGGCGATCGCCAAACACCTTCTCCAGGGGGACGCCGGACAGCGGGCACTGGCCGCGTGGACCCTCGGATGGGATTCCGCTCGGACCGCCGCAGGGGATGATTGGCTGGCTCCCCTCCTGGCTCGGTCGCTCAATGATCCTTATTCCGCGGTTCGTTACATCGCCGCCAAGTCGCTTCAAAAGCTCCCTGGATTCAATGACTTCGATTACGATTTCATCGCGTCGCCCGCACAACGCTCTGCCGCCGTGTCCCGCGCCACAGAGCAGTGGCGGGCGCAGCGCCCGGCTGAGTTCAGCGTCAACCCCGATATCCGGTTCTTCGACGCAACGGGCTCCGCCCGTGAATCACATTTGGATCAACTGTGGGCCGACCAAGATCAAACCCCGGTCCGACTGCGAGAGTGACGGAAACAGCTTTTCCGCTCCCCAGTGTTAAGAACGGGGACATGGGCCTTGCCCCATCGATCCAAAGCATTGAAAATCATTGCCATCTCATGAATCTGAAGGACCCTAATTCCCGACCGCCGTTTCTCGCGTTCACGCTGATCGAACTGCTGGTCGTCATCGCCATCATCGCGATTCTAGCGGGGATGCTCTTGCCGGCCCTCGGCAAAGCAAAGAGCAAAGCTCAAAGCGCCGCCTGCCTCAGCAATATCCGCCAACTCGCCCTGGCGGGAACCCTCTACGCCGATGATCATGAAGACCATCTCGTCAACAATCACGGCATCGACGAAACACGGGAACGACGAGCGAATTGGGTCAATCACGTCCTCGATTGGGGTACCACACCGGACAACACCAATGTCCTTCTGGTCACCGAAGCCAAACTGGGCCGCTACGTCGGCAAGAATGCTCGCGTCTTCAAGTGTCCGGCCGATAAATCGCGGGCGGAGAACGGACCCCGAATCCGGAGCCTTTCGATGAACTCATTGGTGGGGGATCCCGGCACCTTGCTGGATCGCTTCAACCCGGCTTACCGCCAGTTCACAAAGGCCTCGGCGGTCATCAATCCTTCGGACATCTTCGTGTTCATGGACGAACATCCCAACACGATCAACGACGGCTTCTTCATGAATCGGTTGGGCGATTTTGAGTGGGGCAACCTGCCCGGATCCTACCACAACGGAGGAGCCAACCTGTCCTACGCGGACGGGCACGCTTCGTTCCACCGCTGGGCGCTACAGGGACCCACGGGGACGGTTCAAGCCCCCGTCAAAGACGCCTACGAGGCACCCCTCGCCGCCGCCCCCCGCACTGACTTCGAGTGGCTTCGGCAACGGACCAGTGTCCTCAAATAGAGGCATCGGCCGCCCTCCCCTAAAAGGCCTTGATCTCCTGGCGTCGGGGCGGATCACACCCGGGCCGAGTGCAGTTGATCGCGGCCGCCGCCGAAGCGAAGCGAAGGACGCGTTCGAGGACCCCGACGCTCATTCGCTGAACCCCTGATTTTTCAAGAAGCCCTTGCTCCGACAAGGCCGTCAGAACCGCCGCCTGAAAGGTATCTCCGGCCCCTATGGTATCGCTGATTTGAACGGTTTCTGCGGGGACCCGTATGTCGCCATCGGAACAAAAACCATGACACCCACCCGATCCTGCAGTCACGATCACCAATGAGATGCCTTGAGCAAGCTGATCGGCGGCAAAGACCTCTGCCGTGGTTCCCGGAGCCAGCCATTCCAGGTCCTCATCACTCAACTTCACCACATCGGCAACTTGAAAGAATGCCTCCAGTCGACGCTCATAGCGGGCTCGGTCATGGATGAGAAAGGGCCGAATATTTGGATCGAAGGAAATCACCCGACAGGCCGCCTCCCGCATGCAAAGCATTTCGAGGGCGGACCCAAAGGGTTCCACCGCCAATGAGAATGAGCCGAAATGAATCGCGCTGATGTCAGGTGGAATCACGGAGGGGAGTTGATGGGATTGGAGATCACATCCCGCTGTTCCTTCGGTATAAAACGCATACTCGGTCTTTCCCTCCGAATCGGGAACCGCAAACCCGATCGTCGTCAATCCGGACAACTCGGGACAATCGCTCAAATCCACGTGGGCTTCCTTCAACCGTTCCCCCAGGATCCGCCCGAACCGATCCTGGGAAAATCCACAGAGGAATTTTGGGTGCATCCCGAGCCGACCCAGGGCCAATGCGACATTGAATGGCGAACCACCGGGGACCGGAAGAAAACGACGACGGCCGTCCAGGCCCTCGGAAGGGATGAGGTCTATTAAGGCTTCACCGGCAACCAAAATCATCCCTCAAGCATCATCGATCCAAGGGCGATTTCAAGTCGCCGATTGGAACATCCCAATCCTCTGATCTCTGGGCCCTAGCCAAATCGATTTCGTCAAGGTTTTGTTGCCATGAAACAACCCATTCAGGCTCTATATTTTACGGTCTGCAAACGCTTCAACCTGCGACAACTCAGTTGACAAATTGTTTCCTTCAGCCCATCGTCGAATAAATCTTTGATTCGGGTAGCGGTACGTTTCTTCAGCGGGGTTCCCCACCCCCACCTCCTTGGCGTCTGTTACCCGAATCCTTTTTTATCAGGGCCTTTCCAAGCGAGTTTGCCCAAAACGAAATCAAGCTTCCGGGGTCCTCCGTTGGACCCGACTTTTTTTGACTTCCCCGTTGACTGGCCAACCTGAATTCCATTAAGTTTGCCCTCCCCTTTTTGGGGGCGTAGCTCAATTGGTTAGAGCGCTGCCCTGTCACGGCAGAGGTTGCGGGTTCGAGTCCCGTCGCTCCCGCCATCCCAGGTCT
>DEAY01000030.1:0-184 GCA_002348345.1 Verrucomicrobia bacterium UBA2970 | reverse complement strand
GGGTCTACACCAAAGAATGGGGATTCTGTATTTTCATGGGTTTCTTGTTTTCCGTTCTACCCGCATAGAGCAATGACTCTGAGGCGGTGGTTTTCAAAGTTCCTATATCCGTAAGCGACCCGCTGGATCAGCTTCATCTTCCGATGAAAGCCCTCGGTGATTCCATTGCTCCGGGTGAAGCGCC
>DEAY01000123.1 GCA_002348345.1 Verrucomicrobia bacterium UBA2970 | reverse complement strand
CTTATTCAAATCCTCTCACTCATTCTGGGCCAGTTTTCTAGCCGGCGGTCACGATCACTGCCGAGGGGGAAACGGTGGTTTGGGGGTGGACAATGGTTTGGGGTTCCAGATGGACCGAGTTGGCGAGTTCAAGATAATGGGCTCGAAGCTTCTGATCGCTCATGGAAAGAATGAAACGATGTGGCCCGGGAAGGTGTTGCAAGTATTCAGGCAACCTTTGATCCAGGACGTGTGGATGACGGGTCGTCTGGTCGGGTTGGTCGGAAACGTGAACAATCTTCCAGTCGGGGTGGAGCTCAGCCGTGGTTTCGGCAATCTCGATCGCGGTGCTTTTGGAACCGAAGATGAACAGATGAGGGACGGCATTTGTCATGGACGCTGAACTTCAAGGCCGACCGGCAGAGTCAGTTAAACCATTTTCCAGATGGAATCGAGGGAATATGAATTCGCCACTCATCACGAGGCGGAGGGCTTAACGAGTTCTGTGGCATTTGACAAGCTCGAAGCCTGTTGGCGATGGAATGAGGTTGAAGAGGCAACGGGTCATGGCCAGGGCCGGAGTTTTTCGTTATGGTCAGGGAAACGGTCGAGCAAGATTTGAAGATCGAACCAGATGACGTCGTGTCCGCATTGAACCGGAAAGTTTTATTCTTGGTCGCTGATGACTGGTATTTCGTTTCGCATCGATTGATCTTTGCGCGGCACCTGTTGGAGAAGGGTTACGAGGTGTCGGTGGCTTGTCGAACCTGGAACGATCGGGATCGGATTATCGAGGAGGGGATTCGTCTCCTTGAAATGCCTTTTGCACGCGAGCGGGTCTCTCCCTTGTTTGTGGTCTCTCTGGCCTGGCAGCTGAGAAAACTCATTCGAAGGGAACAACCCGCCTGTATTCACGTCGTCACGGTCCGCCTGATTCTCATTGTTTGGATGGCCACGATGGGAATGCGTCGGCCGGTCATGATCAATGCGGTTGCGGGGATGGGAAGTCTGTTTGCCTCGACTGATCTCGGCTGGCGCTTGGGGCTGGTCAGGGCCTTGGTGAAGCGGATGTTTTCGGCCGTGTTTCGCCAGCGAACGGCGATCAACATCTGGCAGAATCGGGATGATTTTGAACAATTCACGGGGAACGGTCTTTCACCGAGGAATCAATCGCATTTGATTCCCGGGGTGGGGATCGATTATTCGGGATGCCCGTTTCAATCCGAGCCTGACCTGGAGATTCCGGTGGTGGTCTATGTGGGGCGCTTGCTTCGGGACAAGGGAGTGATTGACCTGCTGGAAGCGAGCCGCCGATTGGAACGCCACGGTTGTCGGCATGAATTGCGGATGATCGGGACGCCCGATCCGTGCAATCCGGGAAGTTTGACGGAGGAAGATATCAAGGTGTGGACAGGGTTCTCGTGGATCAAGTGGTTGGGGAGGCGGGAAGACGTTGTCGAACAGATGCGCATGGCCAATATCGTCGCCATGCCATCCTATCGGGAGGGACTTCCCCAGGTGCTTCTTGAGGCCGGGCTGGCGGGGCGTCCGGTGGTGACGAACGATGTGCCGGGATGCCGGGATGTCATTGTGGACGGGTTGAACGGGCTTCTGGCGGTTCCGCGGAAGGTCGATTCGCTCGCCGAGAGATTGCAGCAGTTGATGGAGGATCGCCCGCTTCGTTTGAGGATGGGCGAAGCGAACTACCAACGGGTCAAGGAGCGTTTTTCACAAGAGCGTGTGTTCGATCAGTTGGGAGCGATTTATGAATCTTTCTTACCCTTAACCCGGTCGGAAGATTGAAAGAGGGGAATCCGCCGTCTGTAAGGTTGCGAGTCTGGTTTTGAAGGGGAACGCCGGAAAAAGGCCCCTGTGGCTTTGGACTGGGAATCCCAGCGCAATTCCGATCGTTCCGATCCGTTCCTCCTTAACGAAGAGAAACCATCGGCTCGAGATCGCCATTTTTTGGTCATCACCTACCGATGCTCAGAAGTGATCGTGGGCTGACGGTGTTCCTCGCCACAACAACCTGGTCCCTGCCCTCCTCTCATCATCGGCGGCGAATCGGAGGGTCTTCTTTCTTTGGTCGAGGCCGGTGGGCTGGCGCCCGGGGGCCGTTAAATTTGCTGCTGGTTCAGCGTTGCCGTTTTCGGCATGGGCCTGGTAGTCTTCTCGATCAATGGACAGCCATCGTGACATCAAGGGTTGGTGGACCCCGCTCCTTTGGGTTGCCTTGTTGGGGCACTGGTCGGTTCTCACGGTGGGCCAGGATCGCTTCCCGGGGGATCGTAACTTCATCGACCGGCATCTCAGGGAGGAGTGGTCGAATCAAGCCCTCCGACCTTCTCCGGAAGCCGACCGTCGCACCTTGATCCGGAGATTATCCTATGATCTGACCGGATTGCCGCCTCACTTGAATGACGGTCAGCTGTTGTCGGAGGACGGCCTGACCTCCGAGGTGATCGATCGCTATGCCGAGCGCCTGTTGCAGTCTCCTCGATTTGGAGAGCGGATGGCCAGCATGTGGATGAACGTGGCCCGATACGGGGAAGATCAGGCTCATCAGGTGGGGAATGATGTGAAACATTTCTATCCCAACGCTCACCATTATCGGGACTGGGTGGTGGCGGCCTTCAATCGCGACCTTCCCTATGATGAATTCATCAAGCTCCAATTGGCGGCCGATCTGTATGAGGGGACGGTGGCGAGCGATCTCCCCGCCCTTGGGTTTCTAGGGCTCGGGCCCAAGTACTATAATCGAGGGCGTCTCGATGTGCAGGCGGATGAGTGGGAAGATCGGGTGGATACGGTGACCCGGGGGTTTTTGGGCCTCACCGTGGCCTGTGCCCGGTGCCATGATCACAAGTTCGATCCGATCCCGACCGAGGACTACTATGCGTTGGCGGGCGTCTTCGCGAGCACGAAAATGGTGAATGCCCCCTATGGCAAGGATCCGGCCGCCATCACCGAGGAGGAGAAGAAAAAGGCCATCTACACCGTGCATATCGTCGAGGAAGGCGAGCCGCGGGACCTGCCTGTTTTTGTCCGGGGAAACGTCGAGCGGAAAGGGGAAATCGTGCCCCGGCGGTTTCTGAGTTTGTTTTATCCGGAGGGGCAAGAGCCGCCCCGGTTTTCCCGGGGCAGCGGGCGGCAGGAGTTGGCCGAGGCGATCGCCACCGAGAAGAACCCGCTGACGGCGAAGGTTTTCGTGAATCGCGTGTGGCAGGCGTTCTTTGGGCGCGGGCTGGTCGCAACCCCCAGCAATTTCGGAGCACTGGGGGAACCGGCCACTCATCCTGGATTGTTGCAGGAACTGGCAGATCGGTTTGTGGCCAGCGGATGGTCGACGAAATGGTTGGTCCGGAGCCTTGTCCAATCCTCGGCCTATCGACAAGGATCCGCGATCGTGCCGGAATATCAGGAGGTGGATCCTGAGAATCGCTACCTCTGGCGGATGGCGCGGCGGCGCTTGCCGGTGGAGGCATGGCGCGACAGTTTGCTCGTGTTTGCCGATCAGTTGGAGGACCGGGAAGGGCGATCCCTGAGGTTGGATGATCCCGCCAACCACCGCCGGACGCTCTACGGGCGGGTCAGTCGGCTCAAACTTGATCCCTTGCTCGCCAATTACGACTATCCGGACCCTAATGTGCACTCGGCTCGACGTTCGGTGACGACGACGCCGCTGCAGAAACTTTATTCACTCAACAATCCCTTCGTGGTTGATCAAGCCCGCGCTCTGGCCGAGCGCATTGAATCCAGGGTTGAGCAAGGGTCCGCCCGGATCAGTTTCGTCTATCAGCTCCTTTTTCTGAGGGAACCGACGGAAGAAGAACGAAATCTGGCGGAGGCCTTCCTGGAAGATGATCGGATTGAGTCCGGCACCCGATGGCTGCTTTACGCCCAGGCCTTGCTCAGCTCAAATGAACTGGCCTATCTAGACTAGAATCCCATGAAGCAATCCAGCGACAACGGATATCGATCGGACCTAGCGGGGGTTCTCTCCCGCCGCGAGATGTTGGAGCGGTCAGCGGCCGGATTCGGCATGCTGGGTCTCATGTCCCTGATGGGAGCGCGCCGAATGAGCGCCGGCCCGATTGCCCCGGGGATCTCGGGCCATCCCGTTCCGAGGGCCAAACGGTTGATTTTCTTGTTCATGAACGGGGGGCCGTCTCACGTGGATACCTTCGACCCCAAGCCCGCGTTGAAAAAATACGAAGGGCAACAACCTTCGGGCAAATTATACAAGGCCTCGAAGGGGACCGGGTTCATGCCCTCGCCCTTTGAGTTTCGGGCCCATGGACAGAGCGGAATGCAAGTCAGCGAGACCTTGCCTGAAATGGCCAAGGTGATTGACGATTGTTGTGTGATCCGTTCCATGCACACCGATATTCCCAATCACGAACCGGCGCTCCTGCAAATGCACACGGGGAATATACAGCCGATCCGACCCTCTTTTGGCTCCTGGTTGCTCTACGGCTTGGGAACGGAAAACGAGAATCTTCCAGGCTACGTGGTATTGCGGCCTTCTCCAAAGATTGTGGTGGGCCCCGCGCTCTGGAGCAACAGCTTCCTTCCCGCCCAGCATCAGGCGACGAGTATTGATACCTCGGATATGAATTTGGATCAGATGCTTGGCAATATCCGGAATCCGTTGGTCGGGCGATCCGATCAGCGCAAGCAACTGGACTTGCTTCAACGGTTGAACCGCCTTCATCGGGCCGAGCGTGCGGGGGAAGCCGCGCTGGAGGGAGAGATCGCGGCGATGGAAACGGCCTACCGCATGCAAATCGCGGCGACCGATCTCCTGGATGTGGCGGGCGAGCCTGAATCGGTGCACGACGCCTATGGTCGGACCCCGTTTGCGCAGTCCTGTTTGTTGGCTCGACGGTTGGTGGAAGCGGGGGTCCGTTGTGTCTCCGTCTATTACACGAACAAGGGGAATCAACCGTGGGACACCCA
>DEAY01000075.1:4953-7391 GCA_002348345.1 Verrucomicrobia bacterium UBA2970 | reverse complement strand
CTCGAGAAACTGCGTCACATTGCGGTCCTGAGCGCGAAACCAACGACGGTAGAGCTCAGTGTTGATCACCGTCTCGGGGTGGGCTTCCGCCTCCGCGCTCATCCAAGCCGCAACCCGCCCCGACTCCGGGGATGTGTAATCCTTAAGCTGAGCTAACAATCCCATGAGCCGCACCAGGTTCTCGGGACGTTCCACCCAGCGAATAAAGGCACGACTCCCCCCATAAAAATGCCGTCCCTCCCGCTGAAACGCCAGATCGCTATCCCACTGCAGGAACTGAAAAAGACCGTCTTTTGCTCGACGATAAAAATAGGCGTTTTTCCCCCGGCGTTGGGTAAACGAATCCCAGTCTCCCACAAACCCCATAACCGCGGTCATCCGCAACACTTGATCGGTATCAAGCCATCGTTTCAGTTCCGCCGCAGAGGCCTCACCTGATGAGATCAGGCGAAAGAAGGCGATCAAGCGAGAGTAGTCATCCTCCTCCTCTCGGCTTCGCTTCATCCAGGCATTCCGATACCAGTGGGAATGATCGGAACCAAGGAAGTCCCACGTTGCATCCCGATGGGCTTGCTGCCAATCATCAGTGAACCACCATTGATCATCCACCCGATAGAGTTCCCCTTGGTTGCCTTCGGCAAAGTTTCGGTCAAGAAAATCGGCGTCAACCGGTTCCACATCCTCCCGAAGCATCACCCGATCCCCATTGATGATCACCCTGACAAATTCATTCTCGCTCACCGGGTGCCCCAACAAGTAGAGCAGGTAACGAGTCATCCGGTTGTGATGCCGGGTCCAGCGTTCAGGGTCATCGTCGAAACTGAACTTTCCGTGCCCACGAAACTCGCGGTCCTTTGGCAACTTCCATTTGCCTCGACCAAGCCCCCCATTCCGGGTCCAGGGACTCCCGCTGCGACGAAGTTCCCCGCCGTAGTAAACCGTCTCTTCGTTGGAGACAAAGGTGGCGTTGAAGTACTGATTTGACAGACGGGGGTAACGTTCGCTCCCCATCCCCCACCCCTCCATTCTCTCGAGATCCTCTGGATCCACCACAAATCGCAGGCTCCTTAGATCGCTTGGCACCGCGCGATCATCACAAACCAACAGGGCGGGTTTTCGTTCTCCCTGCCGGGGGAGATAAGTCCGAAGCCCATCGGCATTTCCGGCACAAACGTAGAACGCCATCACCTCCCCTTGTCGAAGCCCCGGGGGAATCATCGCCTGGTGGGAGGTCAGCGAGGAACCTCCCCCAGGGTCCACGGCCTGCCGCTTCATTTCCGTCGACATCCAGCCATCCTCACGATGCTGCCCCAACCGACGGTAACGCAATGCCACGTGGGACGCCTCACCGATCGGGATGGAAACACTCACCTTCACCGGTTCGCCGGGGGCCGGAACGGTCGGAGTGTGCGCCAAACCTTCAAGTAGGGGAGGCACTGAAGTGCGGAGCGAAGTGTTGGCCTTTCCAGGGGTCCCCAACCGAGAGGGAACCTCCAACTGGAGCGAGGTCCCGAAACTATGGTCCCACGTGTGGGCGATCAACCGTGGACTTCCCGCAACCCACCGAGCCTCAAAGCGAAGCACATAGTCCCGGCCCGGACGAAGACCAGGCACATCGATTTCCGCCCGGTTGGCCCGGTTATCACCATGCCCATGGGCGATCAAATGGAGTCGGTTGCCCTCGACAAAAGAGTCCGCATGATTTCCCTGAATGAGCCATCCCCCATCGTCTCCGTAGGCATCAACCGATCGACGAAGCCTCCCTGAGAGAAGGTTTCGCCCCGAATCGACATCAATCAATTCAATGTTTCGCAACACGACATGACTCTCCCCCACCAGGTAAAAATGCAGTTCGCGATAATCCGAGACCTCCCCCATTCTCGCCACTTCTTGATACTGTCCCCGAAACTCAAACGATCGAAACGGCGCCTTTCGGGTCTCGTTACTGTCCCGCCAGGCACTCGACCATCGGTTCGGCGCCCTGGGATGAACCAGTTCAAGCGAACTGCCTCGGCCCGCCGCCCGCTTTGGCCAATCCCCCTCGACCCGGTAATCCACTTGATCAATGAGATTCCCGTTCGCACTCACCAACCGAAGCCGCTCCCCGTCATTGGAAAGCCGGCCCTTGTAATCAAAAACCGGTTCGATATGAGGATACGCCTCCCGAAACCAGGATCGTTCTCCGACCAGAACCACATACGCTCCGGCTTCCAACCAAAAGTCATCGGGAAATGTGAATTGGATGCCCTCGTCAAATCGAGCGCCCGAGAGGTCCTGCGACGTTGAGCCGTGATTGAAAAGTTCGACGAATTCGCCCAAGCGGCTTCCATAAGGAGGGTCAGGCATGATCTCATTGATGACCACGGGAACCTCCACCGGACCAACATTGGCCTCCCCCGGCGTCAAATCAAGTCCCGCGTACCACTCATCCGATCCCC
>DEAY01000075.1:0-4674 GCA_002348345.1 Verrucomicrobia bacterium UBA2970 | reverse complement strand
ACATTCACCTCCCCCGGCGTCAAATCAAGCCCCGCGTACCACTCATCCGATCCCCCCCGAATCCGAGTGTAACTCTGCTCGGGGCGCTCAAAGTCAAAGCGTTGAACGTCCAATGTTTCCCCCAAGGCATTTTGAAGATCCACACGGACGGAGCCCGAGGGCACCTGGCCCGGCACCTCCCATACCTGGAATTCCCCGGGACCGATGTCATGATCGGCGGTGATGAGTCGCGCCTCCGGCGCCTTCACGACCATCCGCACGGAATCCGCCGAAACCGGAATTTCCCCGCTGTGAGCCAGTTCGATCCAGGCCCGCTGTGCCGCCGTCGACCAATAAATCTCTGAAAGATAAACCCGTCCCTCATGCGGGCGAGGTAAGCTCCGATCCAAGGCCTTGGGTTCAAGGGGTTTCAACCACCACTCCCCGTCAGTCATACCTCTTCGCTCTTGACGCAAGCCCTTCACCCGTTCCGAGACGGGTGCGATGTCATCAAGACGATCTGACTCCGGATCAAAGAGCACGATCTCCCGGACCACACCCTCCGGGAGATCGATCTCGTCAAACGAGATCCGTTCCGTCGCTTCAGGCCGCAGGCGAATCGGTCGGGCCAACTCCGACCGAACCACCCGATCCCCCCTCAATTCAAGCCCCAACCGCATCCGTTCCAGCGCCTTACCAGACACGTTTTGAACCTCGAGAAACCCATCGTTCCCGGGACCGATGCTGAGCGCTGAAATCCTGAGAACGCGTTCGGGCTCATGCAGTATGCTGAGTCGACATCCAAAAACGAGATCGGAGCTTTGGCGTGAGGACTGATGAACTTGAACCGCCAAGACATTCTCCCCTTGGCGCAACCACTGCCCCCCAAACACCACCCGATCCTCTTCCTCAATGGCGTCGGTCACGGTCCCGGTGGCCTCGGTCGTTTGGGCAGGCAACCCCCCTCTCATCCGCACTCGACCGATTCGTCGGCCGTTCAGGTAGTAGACCGCGCCATCATCAAGGATCTGGTCGATCGACAGGCGCGCCTCTCGGGCAACCCGATCCACCTGAAAGGTTTTCCGAAAATAGTAGGCGATTTGACCACGCCGAAGTTGGGTCTGCAATCCCGGCTGGGGCAAGGGGACTTCCTCAAACCCGAAGAGCCCCACCCCTTCCTGCCAGTGGGAATCATCAAACTCATCCCGCCGCCACCCCGCCCCCAATTCCCGACCTGAGTCTTCGTAGCGCCAGCTGGCATCATAATCGAAGAGCACCTCCTTCTCATAAACGGAAACCGGAGGCAGGGCGACCGGAAGTCCTTGCGGAGGGATCGTCACCGAACCAGGACTCCCCCCCAACGAATGACTGACCTTCCAGTTTCGGCCATCGTTAACGGCCCGATCCCGATCGACAATTTCCAGCGAATGAGCGGTCCCCAGGTGCCTTTCGGGCCAGATTCCGCCACTGCCATAATCGAGGCGACTGAGCACCGTGCCATTCTTGTCCCGCAAGATCAGACGATCCTGATCGCTCCCCAGCGTTCCCAGCCAAGGCCCCAAAACCTTTACTTGAGGAACCAGCATGAGCGTCTGCGCCAATTCCGGGGGATCTAACCCGGAGATCACCAGGCGTTCAAAGGGCTTCAAGATCGCCGCCTCCGGAAACTTGTTTTGAAAGGGAGGAAACCGAAATGCCATCTCCCTCCCCTCAAGCTTCCATTCCGCCATATCAAAAGGCGTCGCCGTCAGGTTCAAGATTTCGATCCACGCAGGTTCGCCCGGACTGGGCGCGGGCATCAGCTCGCAAAAAATGACCTGATCGGCCAGACCAACATTCCAACAAAAGACCATGCATCCCAGCCACCCCCTCCCCAGTGCCGTCCCTCGCAACCGGCTCCAAAACAGGAGCCTCGCCAGAGGGCACTTACCATCCAGAATCCCTGGTCTTCTTATGTGTTTCAATGCCCACATGGGAAGTCGCTTCCCCATCTAAGCGAGAACGGCTACCGAACCTCAAGTTTGAATCATTTCAGTACCATCTTTCACAGAAACAGAACAAGGCGCTCGGAATAAAATCCTGAGCGCCTTGATGCAGAACAATGAAGCTGTTCCGTTCCTCAGGACTAGAATCCCAGGCCTTTGGTCAGCGTTTGAATTCGACAAAGATACATATCACTCGTCAGATAAAGCACGGAGCCATCATGAGCAAATCCGCAATTTGCGGTGGCTTCTCCGGGATTAATCGTCCCCAGATGCTCCCCCTGCGGCGTCAGCACCAAGACCCCCCCGGGACCAGTCGCCCAAATCAGTCCATTCCGATCCACCCTCAATCCATCAGGCAAGCCCTTCTTCTGTCCCACCATCGAGGTGGCGTCAAATAACACCCTTCCCTGATCGAGGGTACCATCCTCCGAGACATCATACGCCATCCAGTGCGCACGGTCGGGATCCGAGTTGGCAACGTAGAGGGTCTTCTGGTCCGGCGAGAATGCAATCCCGTTGGGTCGAGTCATCTTTTCGGTCAACAGCACAATCTCCCCGTTGCCCCGTCGGAGATAAACGCCCTGATAAAGAAGTTCCTTAGTGGGATCGCTCATATTCCCTTCCAACCCGTACGGGGGGTCCGTGAAGTAAAGATCCCCGTTGCTCCGAAACACCAAATCATTGGGACTATTGAACCGTCGGTAGCGGTAGTATTCGGCCAATGTGGTGAAGGATCCGTCCTTCTCGAGTTGGGCCACCCGGCGATCCCCATGCATGCAAAGCGTCAACCGCCCATTCGGACCATAGGTCAAGCCGTTTGAGCCCAATTCCCCGCCCCTCGATGCGGAACCGGTATACCCACTCGGCTTCAAAAAGAGTTCCAAGCCACCCTCTTCAGACCACTGGAACACCGAATTGCGGGGAATATCCGAAAAGACCAGGAATTGACCGCGTCGATTCCAGGCGGGCCCCTCCGCCCATTCGAACCCCTCCGCCAGCTTCTCGATCACCGCATCCGGAGCAAGGCACTGATCCAATCGTGGGTCTAACCGTTCGACTTGACCCAAGGAAGGAAATCCGTCGCGGCCATCAATCCCTCTTGGTTCTTCAGCGTTGATCGTCATATGCGCGCACAGTGCGAAAACAAGAGCGTCGATTCGTCTCATGATGCTTTAGTCAGATGATTAAAGATTGGATTAAAGATTGGGGAACCTCCAGCATGAAAAAGGTCAGATTCTGAGGTCAAGGGAATTCTCCCCCAATCCTAAAGGCAGTGAAAGCGACGGACCTTGGTGGCTCCCGGATTATCCTTCCATTGGTGAAGAATGTTGCTTGCATTCCTGACAGAATCCCTTGTGATGAATCTCAAGCATGGCAACTTCCTTTCGATCCCGCTTGAAAAGCGGTGAAACGCTCCTGGGCACCATGGCCACCATTCCAAGCCTTCCGACCGCGGAGATCTTGGCCGGCATCGGGTTTGACTGGCTCTTCATCGATGGAGAGCATGGCCCACTCACCAATGACAGCCTCCTGGCTCTCCTGTCAGGGATTGGGGATCGGTCGGCCACCCTCGTGCGTGTCCCGACTGCAGAAGAGGCCCCCATCAAACAGATTCTTGACCTCGGGGCAACCGGCATCATCGCCCCTCAAGTGAATACCGCTCGCCAAGCCAGCGACGTGGTTCGCTTTGCCCGCTACTCGCCTGAAGGCGCTCGGGGGGTTGGCGTGGGGCGGGCGCATGGCTACGGGATGCAGTTCCAAGAATACCTCCAACGAGCTCGGGAGGAAACGGTGGTGGTGGTTCAAGCCGAGCACCGCGATGCCGTCGACAATATCGAGGCCATCGTGAAGGTCGAAGGGATCGATGCCATCCTTCTAGGCCCCTACGACTTATCGGCAAGCTACGGTTTGATGGGACAATTGGATCATCCTCAGGTGGTTCAAGCCATCGATCATGTCTTCGAAACAAGCCGGGCCGCCGGCTTGGCGGTGGGCATGTTCGCCCTCAACCCCGAAGCCTTGGCCCCCTTTATCGAAAGGGGTTACAGCTTGATCGTCTCCGGGGTCGACACGCTTCACCTCGGCCAAAAGGCCATCGAAGTTCATACGACTCTAAAGTCCTATCTCAATCCGTCTTGACGCCCATGCCCGATGTCTACTTCCAAAACGTTCAAATCATAGACGCTTCCGGACGGGATCCTTTTCCGGGACACGTCTTGGTGGAGGGTCAGAGAATCCGGAGTGTCCACGAAGGCCCTCCCGAAAGACAAGCGGCCGACACCGAGCTGATTGATGGACAGGGCAACCTCTATCTCATGCCTGGCCTGGTCGAATCTCATGCTCACCTGAGCATCGAAGACACCGACGATCTCGCCAAGCTCGGCGCCATCCCCCCGGAAGAGCATACTCTTCTCACCATGCGGAATGCCAAGCTCTACCTGGACTACGGCATCACCAGCTGCCTCAGCGCCGCATCGGCCAAACCGCGGCTGGATCTGGTGATTCGAAATGCGATCGAGGCGGGTCAAATTCCAGGGCCACGACTTCTCGCCGCCACTCCCTGGCTCACCGTCACCGGCGGCCTCGGCGATATGCGCACCCTCCATCAGCCAACCATCGAGTCAATGGCACTGATGGCAGACGGCCCCGAGGAATTCCGGCGACTGTCCCGGGAACTCATCCGGGAAGGCGTTGACATCGTTAAGCTCGT
>DEAY01000195.1 GCA_002348345.1 Verrucomicrobia bacterium UBA2970 | reverse complement strand
TCCCGTGCATCGGCTCCTGGGAGGACAGATTCATGAGAGAACCCCATTGTCTTGGTGGAATATCGACATGCCTCCTGAAGACATGGCGGCGGAGTGTCGTGAGGCTCACCGGACGGGCTACCTTTCTTACAAGACCAAGGGGCGTCCCTGGTTTGACATTTGGCAACAGGTGAAACTCTCAGCCGGCACCGTGCCCGCTGCCTTCAAGATCGATATGGACTTCAATGACACCCTGCTCACGGCCGCACAGGGGATTCCGATTTTGAAGGACTTGGAAAAGTATCCCCAGGTTGACATATACGAGACTCCGATTCCCCAGCGAGATGTCGCTGGGAATCGGGCTATTCGGGAGGCGACTCGAGTGAACATCGCCCTTCATTATGGAACGCCGCCGCCTGCGGTTGTGGTCAAGGAAGGGGTATGCGATGGGTTTGTCATTGGAGGCGGCGCGCGTCGTGTCATGCAACAGGGGCAATTTGCAGGAGAAGTGAAAATGCCATTCTGGCTTCAACTCGTTGGGACGAGTATCACCGCTGCCTATTCGCTTCATTTTGGTGCCGTGCTCCGAGAGGCGCGATGGCCGGCCGTCAATTGTCACCAGCTCTATACCGAAACGTTGCTCGACCGGCCGATCAAAGTCAGTGAAGGACACGCGAAGGTTCCGGACGCCCCGGGGTTAGGCTACTCGCTTGATCGAGATGCCGTTGAGCGGTTGCGGGTCGTTCGGCCGAAGGCCCGCCCGGAACCGGAGCGTCTGGTCGAAACCTCATGGCCGGATGGTCGCAAGATGTATTTTGCAAGCAACGGCAGGGTGAACTTCATGCTGACTGAGGGAATCAGGGGATCCATTCCTTATTATGTTCCTGGGGTGAAAAGCCGGGCGTTGCCGAATGACGGCAGCGCCGAATGGCGCGATCTTTTTGATCGGGCCCAGTCCGGTCCCGTCATGACTGGCGTCTAGGGGCAGGGCGATTCCGTGAATTGGGATTGAGATGAACTAAACTCTTTTTTTGATGAACGATCTTTTTCAAGTGGCCGACCTCGTGGCCTTTGGGCGCCAACTATTGGAAGCAGCCGGTCTGGGTCGAGAGCGAGCCCAGTCGGTTGCCGAAATCCTCGTTGAAGGGGATCTTCTTGGTCATACGACGCATGGACTACAACTCCTCCCGCCTTACCTCACCAGTCTTGAGGCAGACTGTATGGCGAAGGATGGGGACCCCGAGGTGATTGCTGACCGGGGGGGGAATGTGACCTGGGATGCGGGCTACTTGCCAGGCCCTTGGGTGGTTTCGGAAGCCAGGCGCTTAGCGGTGAGTCGAGTTGAGCGCCATGGGGTGGTGACGGTGGTCATCCGGCGTTGCCATCATATTGGTTGCCTTCAAGCCTACTTGAAGGCGGCGACTGATCTGGGTTACGTCATGCTGCTATACTCCTCGGATCCTTCCGTGGCCAGTGTGGCACCTCATGGTGGGTTGCAGGCGCTATACACGCCGAATCCTTTGGCGGCGGGTTTTCCCACTCAAGGCGATCCGATCCTGCTTGATATCAGTATGTCAACCACCACCAACGGCCTCACCCTGAGAACTCACCAAGAGGGCCGTTCATTGCCGGGGCCATGGGTGAAGGACGCGAAGGGGCTTCCGACCGCCGATGCAGGCGTTCTTTTCAAGGAACCACCGGGAACGATTTATCCTTTGGGGGGGGCAGATTTGGGGCACAAGGGGTTTGGTCTCGGGATCTTGGTCGAGGCCCTGACCTCGGCGCTGGGGGGCTATGGCCGGGCCGATACGCCGAACCGGTGGGGGTCCGCGGTGATGATGCAACTCATCGACCCTGAAGCCTTTGGCGGGCGTTCGGCGTTTGTCCGTGAGACCGGATGGTTTGCATCCGCCGCGAGGGCGAACCCCGTGCCAGAGGGAGCGGATCGCGTCCGATTGCCCGGTGAACGGGCGCTTCGCTGCCGAGAAGACCAGTTGGCGAACGGGGTGACCCTCTACTCAGGGATTCTGGAAGGATTGAAGCCATGGGCGGAGAGGTTCAAAGTGGAGTTGCCTCCGCCGCGCCGCGCCTAGAAGCGGATCACGTTGCGTTGTCTGGCGGCCCATTGGGCCAGCTCGGTGAGTCCGATCCGTTGGTAGTCGATCCCCTTGGGCTCGGATAAGAAGGGGTCTCCCGATTCGGCGCAAATCCTTTTGGCGTGTTGGGCCAAGAGGGGGAGGTGGTCGCGGATGATGTGTGCGTCGACCAGATCATCCGTTTTGGGGCCGAGCACCAGGGCGGCCGCTTGGCAAAAACACACCTCGATATCGACGGACCCCAATGCGGCCAACCCCGCGGCAACACGAATCGCCTCGGCAGGACGATGGGTCTCGCGAGGGTCGGATGCAATCACAATCAGCATGGAAAATCAGTGACAAAGGCCGACGAAGCGGTCCGACTTGGTGATGATCCGGTTGAGCAGGCCAAGTCCGCCGAATGTGACCGCATCAGTTGCTGGGATTTCGCGGCGTCGAGCGGCATACGCGCAGGCCGAGACCTGTACGCCGGCGGCAACGAGGGATTGAAGCGAAGCGGAGTGGACGCCGAGAACGGCGTCGTCCAAGAGATATAAATAGACCTGGACCCTCTCACGTTGCGCGGCGGCCGCGAGGCGGAGCCCGAATTGATGGGAGCCTTCTTCAGGAGCGGTTCCGAGCAGAACACCGAGGGTTTTGGGCGTCTTTGCCTCGTCATTCATGATCGTCACGGGAACGATCTTATCGGTGAGCGGTAGAAGATTCAATGGAGGGAATGCCGAAAAGGAGAGCGCCGCATGAGGGAATCCAGAGGAAGTCGTCAGCCCTGCGAAGTTACCTTTGGGACGCTCATGATTGATGCGGTTCCCCGGAGAATGAATTCGTAAAAAAGTTCTGCCGATTGCTCCCCTGAGCGAACGGTGCGGATCTTTTTTGATTCCCGAGCTTATCGAATCGACCGATCCGATCACTGCGGTTCTTGCCCCGGTTCGTGGTTTTGAGTAGGGTCCCGCCTTCCAGGCTCTTGAGGAAGCACTCCAAGAGCAACGTGAGAATTGTCGCTATGTCAGAGTCATATATTCAGAATCTGTTTGCCGATCGGATCGGGGGAAACCAATACGGAAAGTCCACGGCGATTTATAAGTTCGAAAAGATCAAACGAGCTAAGATGGCCGCGTTGGAGGCCAAGCCTGATGGCGAAATCATCGATATGGGGGTGGGTGAACCTGATGAGATGGCGTTTCCAGAGGTGGTGCGGGTTCTTTCCGAGGAGGCGGCAAAACCTGAAAACCGAGGTTACGCGGACAATGGAGATCAGGTGCTTCGTGATGCGGCCGCGCGTTATTTGAAGACCGTTTGTGGGGTTGATGGAATCGATCCGAAAACCGAGGTGTTGCACTCCATCGGAAGCAAAGCCGCGCTTTCAATCCTCCCGGCTGCGTTGATCAACGAGGGAGATTACGTCCTGATGACGACGCCCGGGTATCCCGTTTTCGGGACCCACGCCAAGTATTATGGTGGCCTTGTGCATCATCTTCCGATTAATCGGGAAAATCGCTTTCTTCCGGATTTGAATTCGGTCCCGACTGACGTTCTCGCCAAAGCCAAGGTGCTGGTGCTCAACTATCCCAACAATCCGACCGGGGCGAGTGCCACGGCCGATTTTTTTGCCGATGTGGTTGAATTTGCCAAGGCCAACCAACTGGTGGTGGTTCATGACGCGGCCTATACCGCCCTTGTTTTCGAAGGCACTCCACTGAGCTTCCTGTCGGTGCCCGGGGCGAAAGACGTGGGAATCGAGCTCCATTCGACCAGTAAATCGTTCAACATGACAGGTTGGCGATGCGGTGTCGTGGTCGGCAACCCGCTCTTGGTGAAAGCCTATGGCGATGTCAAGGACAACACCGATTCGGGACAGTTTTTGGCGGTTCAGCATGCCGCGGCCCATTGCTTCGATCATCCTGAAATCACCGAGCAGATTGCTGCCAAGTATTCGCGGCGAATGGACGGACTGGTTGGCGTTCTCAAGGAGTTGGGCTTTGACGCACAAAAGCCGAAGGGATCGTTTTTCCTCTATGTGCCCTCTCCCAAGGCGGCGGTTCTTCCAGAGGGGGGACGCATCGAATTCAAGGATGGGGAAGCCGCCTCGCAATGGCTGATCAAAGAGCAACTCATCTCAACCGTGCCGTGGGACGAATCGGGTGCCTTCCTCCGTTTCAGCGTGACCTTTGCCGGCAAAGGCGAGGAAGGGGAGCAGCGGGTTCTCAACGAGATCAAAGACAGACTTGCCGGGGTTGCGTTCGAGTTCTAATCGCGAGCGTGGCGTTCGTGGAGGACGCTTGACCTCACGGGTCACCGGGAGGCCTTACCATACCGAACGGCGAGGGCTCGGGCCTTCCTTTGGAGATTGGTGAATCGTCGAGGCTGGATTCGTTGAAGATTCTGTCGTTCATAGGGGTCTTGTTGGAGATGAAACAACCATTCTCCATTCTTCGGCGTCTGGACATACTTCCAGTCGCCCTCTCGAAGGGCCAGCCACGGTTCTCGCTCGAGTTCTTCATGAACTCCGATTTCCCAAAAAAGGGATCTGCGGGGGAGCGGTTCGTCTTCAAGTAGGTGGCGGCTGATGTCGATCCCATCCAGTTCGTGGTCATCGATGGACACGCCGGCAAGGGTGGCCAGTGTAGGGAACAAGTCGAGCGCACTCGCCACCGCATTCGAGGTCTTCGATGAGGGGATTTTTCCCGGCCAGCGCATGATGCAGGGCACCCGAATGCCTCCCTCGAAAAGCGTTGCTTTGCCGGCGCGAAAGGGTTGGTTGTCTCCTCCAAAATTGGGGTCGCCTCCATGGTCTGTCATGAAGATGACCAGAGTGGATTGATCCAGTCCTTGGCTCGTGAGTGTCCCGAGGACGCGACCAATTCCCCGATCGAGGGACGCCACCATCGCGGCGAATTTTCGGCGAGTGGGATCTTTGACGTGCATCAATGCGGCGAGATCGCTCGGATGGGGCTGGAGCAGATTGACGGGTTGGTCGTTGCCGTCGTCCCATCCTTTGCCGAAGTGAGGGGCATTGTAGGCAAGCAGGAGGAAAAACGGTTGGGAAACCGGTTGTTGATGAAGGAAAGTGACCGCCTCATCGGTGATTAGGTCGGTCGCGTATCCGCTTTGCGAGATGGGTTGACCGTGCCGGTACCAATCAGGGGTGTTTCCATAGCTCATGGTATAGAAATCAACACAGCCAGCGGTATGTCCGTAGGTGTGTTGGAATCCGTGGCGGTGCGGAAAGAACATCGGATCTCCGTGGCCGAGATGCCATTTGCCAATCAGGCCGCAGCGATAACCAGCGTGGGAGAGCAGACGGGCGATGCTGGTCTCCTCAGGATGCAGCCCCCGGCGACCATCTCGGGGATCAAGGAACATCAGTGCGCCGAGCAATCGGTCACGAGATCGGCTCGGATTCCTCCCCGTGAGGAGTCCGAATCGGGAAGGGGTACAGATGGATGAAGCGACGTACCATTGGGTGAATTTGAGTCCGTCGCGGGCCAGTGAATCGATATGGGGTGTCGGAATCTCGCTGCCGTAGCAGCCCACATCGTTCATTCCCTGGTCGTCCGTGAAAATGACGAGGATGTTGGGCGGAGAAGCATTGGCCTCTTTGCCTGACGCCTTATTAAGACACCCCATTGCCAACAACCCTGTGGCGAACAGCATTAGAAGTCTGGAGTCGAGGGTTTTCGGAATTGCCCGTCCCCGGGAGCTATCTTGTTTCCAGGACATTCCACAAGACTCGAGCGGGCGAGGTCGAATGGCAAGCCGATTTGGACCCGGCGTGGGGAGGGTTGAAGCCCTCCAAGTTCGTTATTGTAATTACAGAAGATTAATCATTTCAAATCTGGATCGAAGGTTGAATTCCAGATTGACGGAAGATAAGTTTTCCGCGCAAAGGGGATGGAGGTATTGATCCAAGATGTTCGAAAAATATGACAAACGCAAAATAGGGAGTTGTATGGCCTTTGGTTGCCTCACGGTGGCCGGCTTGTTTGTGCTGGGTGGGTTCGGTGCCTACTTTGGGATGAAGGCGACGTTCGAGTCGATCGTGAGTGATTACACGGACCCGGTGCCACGAGAGTTGCCCAAGGTGGATGTCTCGCGGGAGGAGGGGGAAGCGATTCTCGGTCGGTGGGAAAATTTTTCGGAGTCGATGGAAAAGGCCGAGCAAACCGAGGAACTGGAATTGAGTGCGACCGATGTGAATTACCTGATCAGCAGTAGCCGGGAACCGCTCTTTTTAGCTCTGCGGGACAAGGCGTTTGTGCGCTTTGAAGGGAATCAAATTAAAAGCGAGATTGCTTTGCCCCTGGACGGGTTGGAGATCAAGGAAGTTCGGGGTCGGTACTTGAATGGGGATGCGGAGTTGTCGATAGCCCTCGAGGAAGGAGAGTTCGAAATCGAGTTCAGATCCATTGCTGCGACCGGACGTGGAATTCCTGATGCTTTATTGGATCAGGTTCAGAGTTCGGTCGATATCGCCAATTTGCTTACGGAAGCGGAACCACGTTTGGCCGATTTGCTCCAGTATCTTGATGAGATTCGGGTGGAAGATGGCAAACTACGGCTAAAACCGAAACGGGGGCAGAATTTGGAGGATCTTCGAAAGAAAATGGCTAGGTAGGGTCTCTTTTTTTGGTGGGGGGGTTACTCTGCCGGGGGCGCCTCAGATTCGTTTTGACGCAGACCAAGTTTCTTTGCCTCGGAAAAAACGGAGCGGTCCGTCATGCCTGCAAGGTGGTCACAAATCAGACGTTTGATGGACACGGAAGGGGGCAGGTCCGGATGACGCTTCTCTAATTGTTCGGGATTCTCCAGGTAGAATCGGAAGAGCGATTGAAGGGTGCTCGCGGCCCGAAGGTTGGGGCCGTGGACCGCCGGATGGTAGTAGAGGTTCCGGTAGAGGAAATCCCTCAGCTCTGCGTTGAGTTCCTGGAGTTCTGGGGAATAATTGACGGCCCGTTCCGGGTCGAGTCGAATGTCGTCGGGGGACCGGGGTTTGCGGCGGACGAGGTTGGCTTCCGTGGTCTTGACGACGTTTTTGACTTCGCGATCAATGAGGCACCGAACCACGAAGTAGCGTCGGCATTCTTGACCAGCCTGCGGATAACGCGAGTCTACTTCCTTCGTGGCATGAGCCCAGATCGCCACGTTCTGCAGGAGCGATTTTTCGGTGAGTAGGCCCGACTCGAGCCCGTCGTCGAGGTCGTGACTGTAGTAGGTGATTTCATCCGCCAGATTGGAAACTTGTGCTTCCAGGCAAGGGGACTGGAAATGAAATTCCTCGGTTTGTTCGGGAAGATCATAACTCGTTTGATGTTTGGCGAGGCCCTCTCGAACCTCCCAGCAGAGGTTCAAACCTGGAAAAGCCGGATATTTTTGCTCCAATAATTCAACCACACGAAGACTCTGACGGTTGTGCTCAAAACCTCCGTCCTCCGCCATCAATTCATCCAGCACCGATTCACCGTTGTGTCCGAAGGGGGAATGACCAAGATCGTGGGCCAGGGAGATGGCTTCGGTGAGATCCTCGTTGAGCTGGAGGGCCCGGGCGATGTTGCGTGAGATGGCCGCGACTTCCATCGTGTGTGTGAGGCGGGTGCGCAGGTGATCGCCCGAACCATTAAGAAAGACCTGGGTCTTGTATTCAAGCCGTCGAAAGGCTCGAGAATGGATGATCCGATCGCGGTCCCGCTGATATCGAGTCCGGGACCCTTCCTCCGATTCGGGGTGCTGTCGCCCCCGGGATTCGAGGCATCTCTGGGCGAATGGGGCCAGGCGTTCGGATTCTCGCCATTCGAGCTGACGATGCGAAAGGGGCATGGTTCAGCGAGTGAGATGCTTCACTGGGGGCTTGGGGGGGACGGCTCCGCAGGAATGTATTCCTGCACCGACAGTCCCTTGAGTTCGAAGAGGCGCTTGATGGCGTCCTCAATCAGATTATTCGGGCAGCTTGCGCCGGCCGTGATGCCGACGGTTTGGGGGGAGGCCGATAGCCAGTCATTCGACTCAACCTCCTTGTTCTGGTGTTGGTCGTAGTGGATGATTCGCTTCGGGGAAACCATTTTTCCGGCATTCTTGATGAAGTAGGTCGGAAGCTTGGCTTCTCCCATTTCGGCAAGGTGCGACGTGTTGGAGGAATTGTAGCCGCCGACAACAATGAGAAGATCCATGGGTTGGGTTAAGAGTCGTTGAAGCGCGTCCTGGCGGTCTTGAGTGGCACCACAAATCGTATCGAAGAATCGAAAGTGGCGGTCGATTCCCTGTTCGCCGTATTTGCTCAGCATGGCCGCTTTGAGACGGCGTTGGACTTCCTCGGTTTCTCCACGCAGCATCGTGGTCTGATTGGCGACGCCGATTGCTTCGAGGTGGCGCTCCGGGTCAAAATCCTTTGAGTGTGCGCCCCTAAATCGATGAAGAAAGGCGTCTCGATCTCCCCCTTGGACGATGTAATCACACACATAATCAACATCTTCCAAGGTTAAGACGACCAAGTAATGTCCATTGGTGGCGGTTGCCTGTGAACTGGTGGCCATCGTCTCCTCATGCCATGACTTTCCGTGAATGATACTCGTCACCTGGTCTCGACTGTATTGTCGAACCCGTTTCCAGACGCTCATGACATCGCCGCAGGTCGTATCGACGATGGTGCAGCCAATGGCTTCGATGACCTGCCGGGTCGATACTTCCGTGCCAAACGCAGGAATGATAACGACGTCTTCACTGGTGAGGCTTTTGAGTTCGTTCTCAGTGGGACGGCTTTGAAGCGGTTCGATGCCCATGCTGCGGAGTTGGTCGTTTACCTCCGGATTGTGAATAATCTCTCCGAGCAACAGGATGCGTTGATCCTCGGAGAAAACTTTTCGGGCTGCATAGGCCAAATCGATGGCCCGCTCGACGCCATAGCAAAAACCGAATTCCTTGGCCAAGCGGATGGTGAGGTGACCGTTCGCCGTGAGGGTGTTCCCGTTGGCCCGGAGGTAATCCACGATCTCACTCCGGTAGTGGGTGACGACTTGCGCTTGAACTTCCTTCATCACATTGGGGCGGCGAAGGTTGATCCGAGGCGGTCGATTCACAACTGGTGTTGCCATAGGCGAAAAATCTAGCATGCCGAGGAGGGGCGTCGAGTTGAATCCCCGATGGAAGACTTGAATCAGGCTTGTTGCTAATGAAGAGGCCCGCTCTGATAGCAAATCACACTCAAAACCGGTTCTCTGAGAGTCGGCTACGATGGATTTAAATGGCCAATCCAATCGACTGCTTTAGAGTAGGCCCGCGAGTCTCGAGTGAAGAATTCCGGTCATTCAATCCACCGACGTCCACTTTCCAATGCGGCGTGGATGGCACCGTTGTTGGTGGCTCTCCTGGTTGCGATCTCGGGTTGGTGGGCCAGTTCCACGGTGAAGAGTGCCATGCAGCAGCAACTGACCAGCGAGTTGCAGACGATTCTTACCGCTGACGTGACGGCGCTTGACATATGGATTACCACTCAACGAAGGATGGCATTGGCCTTGGCCAGTGACCAAGAAATCCGCCTTATGACCCAGAGCCTGATCACCAAAAGGGTGTCGACGGGTGACCCGTCCCCGGCAAGCCGGGAGGAAGTCCGGGCGTTTCGAAGTTATCTGCAGGATCGATTAAGCCCTTTGGGCTACAGTTTTATGGTGGTGGACCGAGGGGGGGGAATAATTTGTGGTCCCACTGAGGAATTGCAAGCGGTTCAGCTTCCCGAACCTCAAAGGGCCTTGTTTGATCGACTGTTCTCCTCAAATCAATCGGTGCTGATTACCCCTTACCGCCCTGCCGCGAGTGGGGGACGTACGCCACTCGATCGGGTCTTTGACCGATGGAACCACCCCAATCGGGAGTGGAAACTCGAAGGCGAAGAGACTCCCAAAGCGATGGCTAAGGCCAGTAAGCAACGCCAAGCCAATCGGACCCGAGCACTTGAAACCGAAGGCACTCGGATGGAAGCCGACAGAAGCGAGTCCTTGATGCAGGTGAGCGCGCCCATCGTTTCGGACGGCGGTGAGGTTTTGGCCGCGTTGGGGCTGATGATTCGACCAGAGAGCGAGTTTACCCGAATCCTCTCGGTGGCACGGTCCGGGCAAACGGGTGAAACCTTTGCGTTTGATCGGAGTGGGCTTTTGATCTCTCAGAGCCGGTTTGATGATCAACTTCGAAAGTTGGGGCTCCTCAAGAAGACCGGTCGACAGTCATCGGCCCTCAATCTCGAATTGCGGGACCCTGGCGAGAATTTGTTATCCAACCGGGAGGTCAGCTCTCCTCCCTCGAGTTGGCCGTTGACGAGGATGGTATCCGACGCTGTAGGCGGTGGTGTGGGGGTAGATGTTGAGGGGTTTCGGGACTATCGAGGCGTTGACGTGGTGGGGGGCTGGCAGTGGCTCCCACGATATGGGTTTGGGGTGGCGACGAAGGTGGACGCGACGGAGGCTTATCAACCGCTGGCCGTCCTTCAATGGACCTTCACAACGCTCTTTTTGATGTTGTTGCTCTGTGCGGTGGCCATGTCGCTCTTTTCCTACCTCAACCTCAACCTGCGGCAGCGGGTTGAGGAAGCGGCCCTGGAGGCGAAGAAGTTGGGCCAGTATACCCTCTTGGAGCGGATTGGCCAAGGGGGGATGGGAACGGTGTTCAAGGCCCGTCACGCGCTGATGCGAAGGCCGACGGCGGTGAAACTGCTGTTGCCGGAAAAGGCGGATCCGGTGGCGGTGGGACGGTTCGAACGTGAGGTTCAAATGACGTCCCTTCTCTCCCACCCGAACACGATTCAAATCTATGACTATGGACATACGCCAGAGGGAATATTCTATTATGCGATGGAGTATCTTGAGGGAATTAGCCTGAAGGAACTGGTTCAGGAATACGGCCCGCTTCCCGAGCATCGGTTGATCCATATCCTCAGACAGATATGCGCGTCCCTGAGAGAGGCCCATGAGGCGCACCTCGTCCATCGGGACGTCAAACCGGCCAATGTCTATCTTTGTGATCGAGGAGGCATCCTGGATACGGTCAAGGTTTTGGACTTCGGATTGGTGATGGATTTCCGTGAGGAAGGCCAGTCCGTCAAATCGAAAAAGCGGCCGCTGAGTGTCACCGGAACCCCTCAGTTCTTTTCTCCGGAAGCGATCGAGTCACCCGATTCAGTAGATCATCGCAGCGATGTTTATTCCCTGGGCGCACTTAGTTACTATTTGCTGACCGGCGAACATGTTTTTGAGGGGCAGAGCGCACGTGAGATTTGCGAAAAACAGGTTTCGGAATCGCCTCCTCTTCCCTCGTCGCGAATGGGTTTGAACTATTGTTCGCACCTCGAAGGGGCGATCATGCGTTGCCTGGAAAAGAAACCCGGGGCTCGTCCCCAGACGGTGGCTCAGTTTCTTGGGTTCATTGAATCAAGTGCTCAAGCGATGGCATGGACCGATGAAATGGCAGCGGACTGGTGGGACCGTCACCATGTTCGGAGCCGGATTGCCTCCCATGCTCGCCAACTGGACGAGACGGTGAAAATTCAACCGACGATTCGGGTGGATCTTGAACGACGCGATGTCGGCAAGGCAGGATAGAATGCTTCCGGTGACTATTGGTAGTGCGGGGGCGGTTGGTTGTGGGGCGGGATGGCGTCCTGGGTGAAACTTTCCAACTTTGAGACAAGGTGCTGCTGGGCCTTCTTGAATTGACGCAGTTCAAGATCTTGAGACTGAATCACTTCATTGAGGCGATCAACAAGATGCTCCAGTTGGGCCAGTTGGCTCTCGATGACGACGAGTCGGTGTTCAAGGGGGGCGTCCATAAACGAGAAAATCAATGGGGTTGGGGCGATCGTGGTTGGTTGCGCACGTAATGAAAGAGGTATTGTTGGGCGTATCCGGCGTAGGGATTGAAATAGCTGCGGGCAAAGGCTTCAAGTTGTTTGGGGGAGGGAGAGGCGTCACTGAAGTATAGCGTCGAGAGGGCCCGCTTGATCCAGACATCAATGGGAAAGGCCTCTTGTTTCTGAAACGCGAAAAGAAGCACGCAGTTGGCAATCTTCGGTCCGACCCCCGGAAGGGTTTGCAGCGAGGCGAATGCTTCGGGATAAGGCATTTCAAAGAGCGATTGGAGAACGAGTCGGCCATCGGAAACCCGACGAGCGGCCTCCGAAAGGAACGGAGCCCGGTAACCCATGCCCAGCTTTCGAAGGTCTGCTTCGGAGACGCTTGCCAGGTGTGCGGCCGTCGGGAATGAGGCGAGGGGTTCATGACCGGGGGGAACTTCCAACGGCGTCCCGAAGCGTTGCGTGAGTCGCGTGATAATCTGCTGAATGTGGGGGATTTGTTTGTTCGAGGAAAGAATGAAGGAAGCCAGGCATTCCCAGGGGGATTGCTTGAGGAGGCGAAGCCCTCGGTAGGCCCTCTTCGCCTCACGGAGGTGAGAATCCATGGGGAAGCTCCGAGTGACGTTGTCGAGGTCGAGACGGACTTGAAAATAGTCCTCGATTCGTTTCCAATTGGGACTGGAATGGGTGGTGGACACGTGCAGAGAGGGGCCTTGCTGGGAGACCTGAATCCAGTGGTCGTCAATGACCCCGACCGAGGTGTGATCCCATCGTGTCCAGCGGAACGCCTGTCCGCAGGTCAGGGTACTGGCTAAGTCGTAGGGGGAGGCCGAAAGCTTCTGGGATTGAATCACCACATGGCAAGGGACCGCCCTGGTCAGTAGCTGATGAGGGTTCGAACCGGAACGGCCCCTAACCGGGCCCGTCCTTTCAGTGCGTCGAGCTCGATCAAAAAAACCGACTCCAGAATGTCCGCATTGAGCCTTTTCAAGAGGGACAAGGCAGCGGCGGCGGTTCCGCCCGTGGCGAGCAGGTCATCAACGAGAAGGACCTTGGATCCCTCCTGGATGGCATCGGTATGAATGGCGATCGTGTTTGATCCGTATTCAAGATCATAGCTGGCCTCGTAGGTCTTGAAGGGGAGTTTGCCTTTCTTTCGGATTGGCGTGAAGCCTGCTTGGAGCCGGAGGGCAGCGGCCGCTCCGAAAATGAAGCCACGAGCATCAATGCCGACGACTTGATCGACGTCGCCGGTTGAGTAAGGGGAGATGATCTGATCAATCGCCAACTCAAACAATTTGGCATCCCCTAGGATCGGTGTGATATCTCTAAACTGAATGCCGGGCTCGGGAAAATCCGGAATCGTTCGGATCGCATTTTCCAAAAGGTCAGTGGGCGTCATGGATTGAGTCGGAGGCGACGAACGAGTGGCCTTATCGTTGAACGGCTTCGAGCTTCTCGATCATGCCCCTCAGTTTGCCGAGGGCAATATTCTGAATCTGTCGAACGCGTTCGCGGGTGACCCCGAAATGGGCGCCCACTTCCTCGAGTGTCCGCTCCGAACCGCCACTGAGGCCGAATCGATAATCGAGGATGGTCGCCTCTCGCTCCGGCAGGTTTTTCACCATTTCCTTGAGCATGCCATTGACGGTTTTTTCCTCCAGCGAGTCATAGGGGTTCTCAGCATTCTCGTCCCGCACCAAATCGGCGAGGGTTGCCGATTCTTCCTCATGAATGGGGGAATCCAGAGAGGCCGGGCGAACGGCAACGTTGCGTAGGCGTGCAATTCGCTGCGGGGTCATTTCCATCTCTTCGGAAAGTTCTTGGTCCGTTGGTTCCCTGCCAAATAATTCTTGCAGCTTGGCTGCGGTGCGCCTGAGTTTCGATATCTTATCGACCAGGTGGACGGGCAGTCGAATGGTCTTCGACTGGTTGGCGAGAGAACGTTTGATCGCCTGTTTGATCCACCAGGCACCGTAAGTCGACAACTTGCTGCCTTTGGTGGGATCGAATCGCTCGACGGCCTTCATCAGACCGATGTTCCCCTCGTTGATTAGGTCCAGGAGGGGAAGGCCCAGTCCCTCATAATCGTGGGCGATCTTAACGACGAGGCGAAGATTTGCCTTAATCATTCTTTCGCGAGCGTCAACGTCCCCTTTCTGAATCTTGAGGGCGAGTTCACATTCTTCCTCCGGTTTGAGCAGAGCCACCTGGCCAATTTCCTTGAGATAGAGCTTAATCGCAGAATCTCCGTCGTAACTCGTGGGGCGATTGGTCGGTGTGTCAGAATAGGCTTCGACCTCGCGAGGGACGGTCGCGGGTTTGCCCTTGAGGGCAGAGTGAGTTGTCTCGGTTGGTGACGAGTGGTCGTTCATCAGTCTCGTTGTGCACCCAAAAACGTGACGAAACTCAGTGCCAAGAGCAATGATCTCGAGGTGCCCTTATCGACAAGCCAGAACAGTTAGCGTACGAATGGATGGTTCGGATGGTGCGGGAAAATCAAGCGAGCTTCAAGCGAATTAGTGAAGGGCGAGGGCTCATGGAAAGCCGGTTTGATTACAGAATCGCTCGAATTCCCCGCCGAGGAGCGATTGGACGTCCCGCTGAATCTCTTCCTGCGACACCGTCCATCCCGTCCCCTCGAGATCGACGTATTTCTCGGTCAGGACGGAAGCAATGATTTGACGGGAATGTCGCCACTTGTAGATCACTTGGTCAAGGACTCGAGCATCGGAGTGCTGAGGGGTGACACTGAGCCCCAGAAGTTCAAGCCGGAGTCGGGTCATTTCATTGATCAATTCGGGAATATTGGTGAACCACCAACATCCAAACACGTGGAGATTTGGGAATTTTCGAGCAATGACACAAAGCTCATGTTGGTTCTCCCTTGCCAGGACGGTACAGAGAAACGAGTTTGAGGGATGGGCTTGGCAGAGGGACTCGAGAGCCTGTAAGTCCGATCGCCCCATCCCATCACCCGCAAGTTGCAAGGCCGGATTGACCGCCCGTTTCACGCCAATCATGAGGGCCAGAGGAAGATGGTGCTCTCGGCAGTGCGGTAGGACAGCGCGGTCGAGGATTTGAGTGATCGGACCCTTGTCTGGATACTGAAAGCTCGGAGGTAAGGAGACCATGAGGTAGTGAGCCTTCAGGATCTGGGTCCACTTCTCGAGAAATCGACGGATTCCATCGAAGGTCTCTTGATTGAGTTCGGATTGGATGGCGTCGTCGTCATCTTGTAGTTGAGGAACGACATTTGGCCAGTCGAGCAGAACGGGGTCGATTCGGAGACCGCCGACAAACCGCTCGTCTCTCGTGAATCCTTTCTCCCAGAGAGGACGCTCCAGCGGATCGAAGGGCGAGTTGGTCATGCAAACCTGCCGGAGGTTTGCGGTTTCGAAGCAAAGATTGACAAAGGCCTCCGGGGTTTGCTCGGCATACCATTGGCGGATCCGGGGAAGTTCGCGGGGGCCGACCTCGAGCCCAAAGGATTGCAGGGTCGTGAGGACGCCGCGGCAGGCTTCCGAGATCGGCGAATGCCGGACAAACAGATGTTCCCAGATGTGATCGGCTTGTTCTTTCTTTGGCAGTCGCCAGAAGTCGGCATAAGGCAAGGATGAATAGCGAAAGACCTCAGCGACGAGGTAGTGGTAGGTGAGCAAATCGTCGATTCCATACAGCAGCAGAGGACCGAAAGCGGGATCGTAGAGATGCGTATGGATATCAAAGACTGGCGTTTCATGGACCGTTCGATCCACCTGTTCGGCAAGCTGTGCTCGACGGCGATCTGAAATTCCCGTATGCATGGACCGGAGAGTAGTGAACCTGGCGGGGGTTCTCAAGCCTCGGAAGATTGCGATGTCGATTCGGTTGGTCAGGGATGAGATGAGGGTTCTTCAACAGAGAACTCGGATGCCGTTCCGTTACGGTATCGCAACGATGACGGAATTCCCGCTTCTTTTTCTCAATCTCACCTTTGATCTCGGGAGAGGAATCGGCTCGGGTGTCTCCTCTGATCTCCTGCCGCCCAAGTGGTTCACCAAGGTTGCAGAGAGGGACCCTGTCGAGGAAATCGATGAGATGGTCGGGGTGATTGAGCGGGCCATCCAGATGGCTTATGATGTGTCGGCGGATTCGCCCTTCGAATTTTGGGAGCAGCTTTACCGGCGGCAGGAGGCAGAGCGTGAATCCAGCGGCCTTGCACCGCTGCTCGTTCATTTTGGAACGTCGTTGGTCGAGCGGGCCTTGATCGATGCCTTTGCTCGATTTCATGCGATCCCATTTCACAGAATGCTGGCATCGAATGGGTTGGGAATTCAATTGGGCCGGCTTCACGGAGAACTGGAAGGCATGTTACCATCCGAGTTGCTCCCCTCTCGGCCTTTGGAACGAGTTTACGTTCGCCATACGATCGGTCTCGGAGATCCCCTTGAGGCGGGGATGATCCCGCCGGCTGAGCGGGTCGACGACGGTCTCCCTCAGGCGCTGGCTGATTGTATTCGCGCCTACGGGTTGAAGCATTTCAAGGTGAAGATTAGTGGGGAATTGGCGGTGGATCTGCCTCGGTTGGAAGCGCTCTCTGGCCTTCTTGATGACGGCGTTGGCGAAGAAGGACGATTCAGTCTTGATGGCAATGAGCAGTTTCTTTCATGGGGTAGCTTTTATGAATACTGGATGGCGCTTTGTGTCGAACCCTGGTTCGAGCGGTTCTGGTCTCGGCTTCTATTTGTGGAGCAACCGCTTCACCGGCAGGTGGCCCTGACGGAGGCTGTGGACGGGATGGGGGACTGGGGAGGGTTTCGTCCCGAATTGGTGATCGATGAATCCGACGGCGACATGGAGGCGTTGCCTAGGGCACTCGCATTGGGCTATCAGGGAACGAGCCACAAGAATTGCAAGGGAGTCTTCAAGGGGATCGCCAATCGTTGTTTGATCGAAAAAAGGAATCGGACTGGGGACCGGCCCCGATACCGAATGAGTGGGGAAGATCTTTGCAATCAAGGCCCAGTCTCATTGTTGCAGGATTTGGCAGTCATGTCTTCCCTGGGGATCGAGTCGGTCGAACGCAATGGGCATCACTATTGTCGAGGCATGGCCGCTCACCATCGGGACGCTCAGCGCGATGTCAAACGCCATCATCTCGATCTCTATACCTTGGATCCGTCAGGGTTGCTCACGTTGAGAATCGAAGGGGGGCAAGTGCGGCTTCAGTCCGTGAACGACAGTCCATTCGGAGTCGGTTTTGCTCTGGACACGAAACCGATTCCAAGTGTGTCGAGTTGGCGTGCGAGCCGGGGTTGAAGGAGCCTTGGGTTAGGCCAAGTGGCATTGCCCTCGGCCGCGAACGACCGAGCCGATTTGAAAGACGGGCTCTTTGATCCGCTTCAAGTATCGGCAGATGGCGTCGCTTTGGTCTCGTCGAACGATCATGACCATACCGATGCCCATGTTGAAAACCGTGTGCATTTCCGAGGATGAGACCTGACCCTCCCGTTGGATCAGTTCGAAGATAGGGGGTACGGGCCAGGAACCCCTGGCAATCTTCGCATCAACCTTTTGGGGAAGAATACGCGGAATGTTGTCGGTGAAACCGCCTCCCGTGATGTGAGCCAAGCCTTTGATCGATCGCGTTCGGGGCTGGAGGTGGAACCGCCTCAGAAGTTTCTGGATGACAGCGAGGTAAGAACGGTGGACACGCAATAATTCCTCGCCGACGGTCGTCCCTAATTCTTTCATTTTCGAGTGAGGGCGCAGATTGAGCTGATTAAAGAGGATCTCTCGGGCTAGGGTGTAGCCGTTGGTATGGAGGCCGTTTGAGGGAAGGCCGAGGATGACGTCTCCCGCTTTGATACTCTTGCCATCGAGCATTCTTTTTTCGTCGACGATTCCCACAATGGTTCCGCTGACATCGTACTCCCCCTTTTGATAGAATGCGGGCATCTGAGCGGTCTCTCCACCCACCAAGGCACATCGGTTTTCCCGGCAGGCTTTGGCGAATCCTGAGATGATGGACTCGAAAACTCGAGGTTTGAGCACGCCCGTTCCAAGATAATCGAGAAAGAACAAGGGCTCCGCTCCCAGGACCGCGATGTCGTTGACACAGTGATTGACCAAGTCCTGGCCAATGGTGTGATGTTTGCGGGCGGCGAAGGCAACCTTCAACTTGGTGCCGACGCCGTCCACACTGGAGACCAGAACGGGGCGCTTCATCCCTTTGGTGTTCAGGCGGAATAGCCCTCCGAACCCGCCGACCGAGCCGAGGACTTCGGGGCGATGGGTGGAGCGGAGAAGCTCAGGGAGAGATTGTTTGACTTGATTGCCGAGTTCGATGTCGACACCAGCCTTGGCATAGGCTCGATTTTTCATGTTCCCCAGGAGGTGCTTAAAGAGCTCCGGCTCTCAGGTTGGGCATTGTCGACTGATCCAGAGCTGTCCTGGGCAGTCCGCGCACGGAAAGCTGGAGATGGAAGATCAGTCCTCAGTTGGATTCTTTGGAAGATGCGCCTGCCCCTGCCTGAGGGGAGGTCGGATCACTTGGTTCAGATGGCGGCAGGGCGTTTTTCTCGTCGGGATCCTCGGTGGTCTCGGTTGCTGCCGGCGTTGCTGAAGCTTGGTTGCTCGATTCTTCGGGTGACGTCGGTGCCAGCGCTTTCTGTGCTACGGTCTCCGAAGGGACGGACGGGATCGTTTTCTCGGGCTGGGTGGCGGTTTGAGACACGTCTCCGGGAGGAGGGCTTACGGGTCGGGGGGCGGTTGATGGCGTCGGATCGGCTGCCTCGGTTGAGTCGCCCGCAGGGGTCATTTTTGGTTGGTTGGGTTTGGATGGCGATTTTTCGGATTTCTCGGGTCGGGGAGCCGGTTTCTTCGCTGTTTCCATCTTTCCATTGGAAAACTCAATGACATGACCTTGATGAATGAGCCAATGAAGATCGGTAATGATGGCCGTCTCTTCCGGGGAGACCCCTCCGCTGGGAGCCGCCGCCTGGGGAGAATCCTCGCCCTGAGGAATTGCAGAGGAGGGATCTGATGGGGCGTCCTTTGGCTCCGGGGCGGCCGGGGAAGCGGGTTTGAGGGCATCAAATAGTTTCTTTCGAGTGCAGTCGGGCGTCGCATCGATAAACTCAACGATTCGCTGGACCCCGTTTGAAACGGGGGTTTCCATCATGTCGAGGAACTTGGGCCGGGCCACCGAGACATGGGTAATCGTCCGGTTGACCTTGAAGAATTGGAGCCCCTGGCGAGCGAACATCTGGCTAAGGACGGTTGCGACTTGGAGGGGGAAGCGGCGTTGATCCTCGACGTGAAAGCGAATCAATTCTTGCACGGGACGTGAAGGGGTCTTGAGCCCTGCGGCAGCGGAAAGTGTCAGTAGCTTCCCATTCTCCAATAAGTCCTCGAGATGATTTGCTTCGAAGTCCGCGACCAGTTCACCCCAGGTGTCCATTGGGGCGGCATCAGGTCTGGACTTCGACTGATATTGAGTCTTCCAACTCTGCTCTTCGATCCACTGCTTTACCGTTTCCTCCTCGCGAACAATCTTAACTCTCTCTTTGTAGGCGTCGAAATGCATCCGTGAGAAACGCTGAGCGTGGAGTGCGCGGAGTGCGTCTTGGTAACCGTGGTAATTCGGCGGACCAAGAATCTTGCCGGAGATGCCGCATTGGGCGACGAACGTGAAATTACCGTTGGGGGGGGCGGTCTCCGTCTTGAGCTTTTCGTAATGCTCGTCAAAATACTCCTTGAGGACATGGTCGACCGCTTCGTCTTTCGAGAGCCAAAGGGTATCGTCTTTCCGGCAGCGCCATTGCTCGCTGACAGCCTGCCCCTTTCCATCGGTTTGAAGGCTCGTTGAGACCTTGAAACGATCGGGACGTTTGAGAACCAGCGAGGCGATATCGAAGAGGGGATAAGCTCGCCCCTGCATTCGGATTTGTTTGGCGAGGGACTCCACGCCCTTCTGGTCGGGAACGAAGGTGACCTTCAAGTTGGGAAGAGAGGCAAGAATTTCCTCACGCGACCTCCGCTTTCCTGGAGCCCGTCCTTCACTGGAGCGGCCTCCCTGCCGGTTCGCGGTACGATTCTGGGGTGCCCCCGAATGAGATCGGTGCTTGGAGTCTTGGTTCCGTTGAGGACGTCGATTGCTGTCCCTGTCTCCCGCGGGGCGCCTTCGATCTTGTGAGCGATTGGAGCGTGGGCGGTCCGGGCGGTCTGACCGCCCCTGACGCCGCTGGTCACGACGTCTTGGTCGATCTGAATCATTGCCATCATACTTCTCGTAAGGATTTTCCTTGGCTGGTTTCTGTGCCCACGACGGCAGAAATGCCGACCCTAAATCCAAATCTAACTTTGGTTGCTCTTCAGATTCGCTCATGATGACTTGCGACCGGCGAAACACGGTTGCCTTGGGCCGTAGAATGTGGGTTCAATCTAGCGATTGCAAGCTTGTGGTTTGCCTTCTTGGAGGGCTCGTCGGGCGACTATACGGGAGGTTGATTCAGGACGGGAATCATCCGTTGACCCACCAGGTTCTGCCCTTTTTGGTTTTAAGTGAGGCCGGTTATGATGCCGGAAGGGGGTGACTTGCCAATTCACCTTTGCTTGCTATAAGTGGAGAATGATCTCGCCACATGGACGTGCGATGGAGCAATGCAGAAGGGGTTCCGCATTCACCCTCATCGAGCTTTTGGTCGTGATTGCCATTATCGCCATTCTCGCCGGGATGTTGTTGCCTGCGTTGAGTCGGGCGAAAGAACAGGGGAAGCGCTCGGTTTGCAAGAATAACCAGCGTCAGATCGTATTGACGATGCACATGTATGCCAATGACAATGAGCAGAAGTTTGCTGATGGCTTGCGTGATAATGGGATTGAGCACTTTTCCTTTATTCACTCCGAAACATACTGGTACTACGTTCAGCAAGGGGGGATGGGGACGAACTCATTGAATTGCCCCAACAAGAAGGATTGGTTTCGGGTTACCCGAGGGGTGGGATTCCGACTGGGCTACTACTATCTGTATGGCCACCGAACTTCCGATGACACGAGAGATCGGACGGCAGACTATGGTCGTAAGCCATCGCCTTGGGATTCACCCAACCGATCAACAGATCCACCGACGTGGCCGATGATTGCGGACGTCATTGAAAAAGGAACCGTGAACCCGAATATCACGAGCAGTTCCCACGGCGCGACGGGCCCAGTCAGGAGTGCTCAAGGACTGATTGTCGAACCGGAG
>DEAY01000403.1:3427-20172 GCA_002348345.1 Verrucomicrobia bacterium UBA2970 | reverse complement strand
ACCTCGCCGGCAGCCGAGAAGAGGCGTTTTCCATCGGGGCTGAAGGCGAGGCCATTCACATTCCCGCGGTGCCCGGTGAGCGACCCCGCGATGGCCTGGGTTTCGGGATCGAGAAGGTCGATTCGTTGATAGCGTCCGATGGCCAGTTGCCTCGGTTGAGGAGAATAGGCGATCGAGTGAATCGGTTCGGTGGCCCGTCCGACGACCGGGATCTTGGGATACTCCGGTCGGAGTGTCCGCCGCCAGCCCTCGGGGGGGGGCGGAGCCCCCTGGTCGATCCATTCCTCGAGCGTCTTGATCTGGGTTTTGGTCAGTTTCTCCCGGCGTCCCGGCGGCATGATTCGCGTTTTGTTGTTGGGGCCGGTGAAGCCATGGACCAGGCGGATGAGCGGACTTTTCTTGCTGTCCCCCTCAATGATCGGGGACCCGTTTTGGCCACCTCTGATGAGCTGGTCATAGCTTTCGAGGTTCAGGTTGGCATCGGGATCGTCATGGCTGTGGCAATCAAGGCAGTGTTGGACAAAGATCTGATCGATCGCAGCATAAGGGTTGGCAGAATCCTCGTTGGCGGCCACGGATGGGCCCCAGAGAAAAAGTAATGTCAAGGCGGCTTTGCACCAGAGCAGGGGAGGGAACAGGAGCGATCTCATCGGGATAACGTGAAATGCGATCTTAGTGATTAAACAAAAATTCTCGGCTGCTGAGAACGGCCCAGTAGACGTCCTCCAGTGCCGCTCGAATCTCTTCTGAGGGCGTTTCGTCCAAAAGGAGCTTCATTTGTCGGGCCTCCGATGGAGTGGGATAGCGGCTTAACCCCCGAAGGTAGAGGTTCTCGATGATCTGATGAGGAAGCACGCCCGCCTTGAGCTCCTGGGCGATTTGGTTGTTCGGGGCGGCGAGTTTCCGGTTGAGCGTTTCGCCGTTGGCGATGTGGAGGACCTGGGCAACACTGGGTTCGTCCGTTCGCTCGCAGGCGCAGGTTTGGGCGCGATTGGCCCGCCCGAAGGAACTGAGGAAATAGGAGTCGATGTTCGAGTCCGGGAGCTGAAGCGCCCGCCAGCCGGCGGGATACCCCTGAAACGGCGTGGCCACATTGGTGACATGGGAAAAGGCGTCCAGCATCACCTCGGCCATTAACCGGCGCGGGTAATAGCGGGAATAGAAGCGCGATTCCGCCTGATTCATGCCGCTGGTTTGGCTGCTGCGCTGGTAGGCTTCCGAGTTGAGGATCAAGCGGATCAACTGCTTGAGGTCGTAATCGTGCTCAACGAGATAACGAGCCATGCCCGCAAGGAGTGCCTCGTTGCTGGCGGGATTGGTAACCCGAAGGTCATCAATGTCCTCCACCAGTCCAACTCCCATGAAGTTGGCCCAAACGCGGTTCACAATGGCTCGGCCAAAGTAGGGGTTGGAGGGAGCGACCAACCAATCGGCAAGATGTTCCCGTCGGTCGCGGAGATCATCGGCCGGGATGGGGGCCCCGTCCAGGGGCGTTGGGGCCTGGGGTTTCCCGGTCAGCGGCTGCACGACCTCGCCGTTGAGCGCGGCGAAAACGATGCGTTCGTTATTGGCGGCTCCGTTCTTCGTGCGAACTCGGGCAAAAAGATTGGCCATTTGAAAGTATTGGGTGTTGGTCCATTTCTCGAGCGGATGGTTGTGGCACTTGGCGCAATTGATGGACATTCCCAGGAAGGCTTGAGTGGTGGTCTCGGCCATGATCCTGGGATCGTCATGGAGGACGTAAAAGTTGGCGGCTCCATTTTCGAGGTTGCTTCCTTTCGAGGTGACAATCTGTCGCACGAATTCGTCCCAGGGCGTGTTTCTCGCGACTTGATCGCGAATCCATCGGTAATAGGACCACATGGCTGGCGTTCCCAGATTCTTGCTTTGAACCAGGAGAAGGTCTGACCATTGATAGGTCCAGTAGTCGACATATTCCGGCCGCTCGAGAAGGGAATCGATGAGGCGCGCCCGTTTGTCTTCACGGTCATCGCCAAGGAAGCGTTTGACCTCCTCGAGAGTCGGTAGGATGCCGAGGGTGTCCAGGTGGACCCGACGGAAAAACTGCGCGTCTGTCGAGCGTGGGGAGGCAGGAAGCCGCAATTGGGAGAGCTTCTGGTTCACTTGGCGATCGATCAAATTGGGAGAGGCATCGGCCACGGTGACGGCGGGGGGATCCTCTGACAGGAAGGGGGCGGTAATCGTTGCCGTTGCGATGCGGCTGAGGTACCAGGCCGTGACGGCCCCTTCTCCGAATCCAACGACTTCAACTTCGCCTTGCTCGTCCACTCGAACGACGGACTCATTGGCGGAGGAAAACTTGGCCCATTGACTGACGTCCTCCTGCCGGCCATCGCTGAAGAAGGCGCGGACCACAACTTGCTGACGATCTCCCGGGGTCAAGTGAACCTGGCCGGGGTTGATTTCGATGCGTTCGATGCGGGCATCAGACGCCGCGGGGCCTGGGAACCCGTTCGCGATCCACTGAGAGAGAACCTCGAACTCGAGTGAATCGACGGCAAATCGTTTCCCCCCCTTGTGGGGAAGGAGACCGGCGGGTTTGGTGAGGAGGAGGCTTCGGCCGGGCTCCTGAGGAATGATCCGCCGCCCCAGAGCGTGACGGGTGAGCGCGATAAAGTCCCCCTGATCATCATACCCTCTCAGCGAGAGTTTGAATCCGTTCTTGCCGGCCGCCGCCCCGTGACAGGCACCGGCGCTGCAACCAAACTTGGCCAGAATGGGTTGGACATGATTACGAAAACTCCACTCGAAGTTCCCATCGTGAGCTCGAACCTCGATTTCCATTTCAGCCGTGCTGTCTTGGTAGCTTGCCCGAAGGACGGCCCGGCCGTTGGCTAGGGGACGGAGGCGGTGGTTTTCAACGGTGGCGACCGACGCCGGTTCCACCGTCCAGTGCACTTCCTGGGTCAGTTGCCGGCCGACCAAGTGGTCTTCGACCTCCTGAAGGAGGAGTCGTTGGGTCGAGTTCTTACCGGTCAGTTGGATGGCTTCCGGCAAGATCTTGACGGAGGCCGCCTGGCTTTCCCACTGAACGAGAAGGGAAAGGATGGCGGACGCGAGGAGGCGGCGTAAGGAGGAGGGCATACCTTGAAGTCTCGTCATGGGCCTGGTTCCCGGGGTTCGGTCTATCCGAACAATTCGTTAATCGGGGCGGTTCCAAAATCAACCAGAGGAAAGGGCCGTGATTGCGGTCCGGGAAGGTGGGTCTCTAGATCGAGTCCGAGACTTTTGTAGATGGTCGCGACGACTTCATTCGGTGCGACGGGGCGCTCGGCTGGATAGGCTCCGATTTCATCACTCTTGCCGACCACCTGTCCCCCTTGAATGCCCCCTCCCGCAAAGTAAACCGACCAGCATTGCGGCCAGTGATCTCGACCTCCGGCCGGATTGATCTTGGGCGTTCGGCCGAACTCGGCCAGGTTGCAGACCAGGGTATCATCGAGCATGCCCCGGTCGAGGAGATCTTCAATGAGGGCACTGTAGCCCTGGTCATACATCGGCGCCACGATGTCTCTCATCCCCGTGATGGAGGTGAAGGGTTTGGATCCGTGGATGTCCCACGTGATCTCGTCAAAAACCGTGATGAACGTATTGATCGTGACGAATCGGACGCCAGCCTCAACGAGCCGTCGGGCGAGGAGACAGCATTGTCCGAACCGGGTCATTCCATAGCGTTCCCGAACGCGGAGAGGTTCTTGGCTTAAATCGAAGGCTTCTCGCGCTTTGGAACTGGTCATGAGGCGGTAGGCGGCGGCGAAGTTGGCGTCCATCAGTTCGGCGTTCGGGCTCGCCTCGAAGTTCTTCACGGTGTGGTCGACGATGTCGCGGAGGCGGCGACGGCGCTGCAGCCGGGCCTCCCCGATCGTTTCCGGGGGTCTCAGATCGGGCACTTCGAAGTGCTCCACCGAAGGATCGGCATTGAGAACGAAGGGATCGTGGGCCTTGCCCAAAAAACCAGCGTCTTGGCCATGGGGAATGTCGCCTCCGGTGGGCCCCATGGGTTCGGGGAGAATGACGTGGGCCGGCAATTCGTTGCGTCGTCCCCGGAGAAATTCCAGCGCGCAACCGGCATGCGGGGTGTTGATCCCTCCGGTGAAGAGGCGCCCGGTCTGCATCATTTGATGTCCGGTGTCGTGAACGGCCGCTGCGGTATGATAACAGGAGCGAACAATTGAGAATTGATCGGCGATCTTGGCGTGACGGGGGAAGATCTCAGAGATTTCGAACTCATCCGATTGGGTTCGAATCGGTTTGAACGGGCCGCGTACCTCTCGAGGGGCGTCTGGTTTCGGGTCCCAGGTATCCAATTGACTGGGGGCCCCGAGATTGAAAATCATAATGGCCGAGCGATTCTCGTGTTCGAGATCGCTGCCCTCGGTCGCAAGAAGGGCCTGGTGTTGGGCCATCGATAGGCCAATCGCGCTCAAAGTTCCAACCTGCAGGAAATCGCGTCGCGTGATTCCGTCGCAAGTGGTCGTGCTGCCCTGTCCTGTCAAATCAAGCATAAGCTGGAGGGGTTCTCTGATCTGGGAGCTGCGAATGCTATCGGAGCACTGGGGAACTTGCAATCATGAACCTCCGGGCCAACGGGCTTCAGGATTTGTCCCTCAATGACCCGATGAAGGTCCCCATCATGGAACTTCCCGGATTTCGAGGATCTCCGGCGGGAGGCCATACAATCGAAGAATGGGGCGCTTCAGAGCAATTGAGAGAGGTCGAAAAGAGGATTGGGCCCAAGATAGGGTGGTGGTTGAACCTGCGGGGTGAATTTGATCGCCACACCACGGATCGGAGAATCAGAGAAAGGAAGGATAGGCTCAGTATCGATGCGTTACGATTACTTTTGTTCGCGGTATCCACCCCGTTGATTTAGATCTTAAGCTTGCGACGTTTTCTGTAGAGATCGGAGAAGGAGGCAGGCGGTAGGGAGTCGAAGCGGGCCCGAGGCGGTTGTTCTCGAGTGCCAAAGCGGCCTCAGAGATTGACCGTTATCCTCGCGTTAAGGCGGGATCCCCGTCGCATAGTGGGGTCGCTTTGAGCGGTGCCTTCTCCCTCTCATTCGAATGGGCTGCGTTAAGGTTTGAATCCGCCCAAGGAGAATCCGTTGCCATCATGGTTCAAAGAAAATGAATGGGAACGAAGCGTTCGAGAGAATTCGAATTCCGATTAAGTCAGAGGGCCTGTGTTGAATTGATGAATGAGTGTTGGCGGGACGTCACCGAAACTTTTTTGGGGTGTCCTTTTTGTTGGTGTTTTTCGCCTTGGAATCGTTCTGGCTGGTGTCGATGGATGGGATTGGGCTATTCTCGGCCGATCCATGAAGAGGCCGAGACGGAAAACCCTGCTGAGCCTACTGATCCTTCTGCTTGGGGGGATTGGGCAACAGGTGGGGTGGGGGCAGTCACCCCCGATCCGAAATGTCGTCCTGATTCTGATTGACGACCTCGGTTGGGCGGACTTGGGATGCCAGGGGAGTTCGTATTACCAGACCCCCGAAATCGACCGGTTGGCGGCGACGGGTGCGCGGTTTACGGATGCCTACGCCGCCTGCAATGTCTGTTCGCCGACCAGAGCGGCCATTCTCACCGGAAAATATCCGGCGCGACTCCAACTCACTCAGTGGCTTCCCGCGGGCCGTTGGAGTGCCACGAAGCACCGACTTCGCGAGGGGCGCTTTCTCCGGGAATTGCCTCTGGAAGAAGTCACTCTGGCGGAGGCGCTTCGGGAAGAGGGCTACGCGACCGGGTTCGTTGGCAAATGGCACCTGGGGGGAGCTCCTTTTTATTTGCCCGAGCACCAGGGCTTTGATGTCAATGTGGCGGGGGAAGATCATGGGGCTCCGGGCCATTATTTTTACCCTTACACAGGATCATGGAGTATCCCCACCACGGGTCGCAAGGTGGTGAAGCAAACCCTAAAGGATGGTCGGCCGGGGGAGTATCTGATTGATCGACTCAGTCAGGAGGCGACGCGGTTCATTCGTCAGCATTCGGAACGGCCTTTTTTCCTGATGTTGTCCCACTATGCGGTGCACACCCCCTTGCAGGCGAAGAAGTCGATGCAGCGGAGATACGAGCAGGTGATTGAAGCAGAGCAGCAAGGTCGTCCGGCCTATGCCGCGATGGTGGAAAGTGTTGACCAGTCCGTCGGTAATGTGATGGCCACCCTGCGCGAGCTCGGGCTCGACCGAGAGACCCTGGTGATTTTCACCAGTGACAACGGGGGCTTTGCCCGGGCGACGAACAATGCCCCGTTGAGGGCCAACAAAGGCACGAATTTTGAAGGGGGGATCCGGGTGCCAATGATCATTCGATGGCCCGGAGTCACCGATCAGGGGCTTGTGGTGAACACCCCCGTGATTTCAAATGACGTCTATCCTACGGTTCTTGAGGTGTTGGGATATCCGCTCCGACCCCACCAACATCAGGATGGCCTTAGTCTTGGCGCTCTTCTGAAAGGGGGGGGGATCGCCGACCGGAATCTTTTCTGGCACTATCCCCATTACAATCGGCATCCGCATGCCGCGCCGACGGGGGTGATCCGGTCCGGGAAGTGGAAGTTGATCCGGTTCTTCGAAACCGGTCGTGATGCCCTCTATGACCTTGAGGCAGACATCGGAGAGGCCGATGATCTGGCGGCAAAGAGACCTCAAGTGGTCAATGACCTGGCCCGTAAATTGGAAGCCTGGCAAGTCCAGGTTCGTGCTGATTTGATGCAGGCTAATCCTCAGTATGTTGGGCCTTAGGGTGAGGATCGTTGGTTGGCACGCGATCGTTGGGCTGGCGTGCTGGACGCTTTCGGCGAGTGGGAAACCGAATTTTTTGCTGCTCGTCTCGGAGGATAACGGGCCCGAGTTGGGGTGCTATGGCGATCCCTTCGTACGGACTCCGGTATTGGATCGGTTGGCGGAATCAGGGGTGTTGTTCAAGAATGCCTATGTCCCTCAGGCGGGCTGCAGTCAGTCCCGAGCGGCTCTTTACACCGGGTTGTATCCTCATCAGAACGGACACATCGGCCTGGCCACCTGGAAATTTCGACTTTATCGCCCGGGGATCCCCAATCTCGTGCGCAGCCTCAAGTCCAGCGGCTATCGTACCGGGATTGTGGGGAAGCTTCACATGAACCCTGAATCGGCCTTTCCCTTCGATTTTGAGGCGATTTCTGGTTCCAACTTTTCCCGCAGGCATCTGGCCCGCTACGCCGAAGAAGCGGGTCGATTCATCAAGGCTTCGGAGGAGCCCTTTTTCTTGAGTGTCAACTATCCCGATGCCCACCGCCCCTTCCTTCGTTCCGTGGAGGGATTGCCCGAGCGTCCTCTGACACCGGAGGAGGTTGTCCCTTTGCCCTGCTTCGGACTGGATACCCCCGAGCTTCGAAGGCAGACCGCGGATTATTATAACTCAATGATGCGTCTGGATGCCCTCATCGGGGGAGTGTTGGAAACCCTCCAGGCGAGTGGGAAGGCGGACCAGACGGTGGTGATTTACATGGGCGACCATGGGGCCGATTTGTTGCGGGGAAAGAGAACCTCCTACGAGGGGGGCGTCAGGGTGCCCCTGATCATCCGCTGGCCTGCTTCACTCAAGCGGCTCGGAGGCGGGCGGGTGGTCGATCAATTGGTCTCGACGTTGGATCTGTATCCGACCTTGCTCGACTTGGCACAGGCCCGTGTTCCTCAGGATCTGTCCGGTCAATCGTTGGTGCCGCTCCTAGAGAATCCGGATCACCCTTGGCGTCGCTACTTGTTTACTGAGTATCACCTCCATTCCGCCCACAATTTCTATCCCCAGCGAACGATTCGCGACGAACGATTCAAGCTGATCTGGAATCTCCAACCGGGAGAGCTGAACCCGGGTTATGGGTTTACCATGAAGCGTTTTTTTGAGGGGCTGGCGGAGACCATCTCCTCGGCGCCTCGGCGGATTCGAGAGGCCTATTTGCGGATGGAACGGCCCGGGGAATTCGAGCTCTACGACCTGGAGAGCGATCCTCACGAGTTTCACGATCTGAGTGTTCGAAGTGAGTATGTGGGCGTCTTCAAGCGGTTGAAGTCGGAACTGTTGCAATGGCGCCGCTTGACGAGCGATCCGTTGTTGGAGGAATCGAATCTGAGGAGACTGCGCAGCGAAGTGTTGGCCTGCTTCCGCGACGGAGTGCCTGATAAATCGGCGCTCCAGTTGAACTATCCGGACTATTTCTTTGCCAACCAGTCGGAGCGTCAGTGAACGGGGCACGATTGAACGGCGTCATGAACAAGAATCGGGGTATCAATAGGTTGACGGTCGGGATCCTCATCGCGTTTGCACTGAGGGTGGGCTTGGCGTGGGCTGCTCCGGCCAAGCCGAATGTCCTGTTCATTGTGGTCGATGATCTGCGTCCCACGCTCGGGTGTTATGGTGATCCCGTTGCCGATTCCCCGGCGATCGATCGCCTGGCCCGGCAGGGAACCACGTTTTTGCGCGCCTATTGCCAACAAGCGGTTTGCTGCCCCTCCCGACTCTCGGTCATCACCGGTCTTCGTCCGGATACCATTCAAGTCTGGGACCTCAAGAGCCACTTCCGGCAAGCGGTTCCCGACGCCGTGAGCCTCCCCCAATACTTTAAGCATCATGGATACGAGACGCGATCGATTGGAAAAATCCTTCACGGGAACGGACCGCCCTCGAAAGATCCGCCCTCATGGTCAGCCGCCCCGCTTTATGATGTCGCCCTCGATGCGCCGTTGCGGTATGCCACCCCGGAGAATCTGGCGGGCGAGGGGTTGAAGCGGGATTCCCATGAGTCGGCACCGGTGGATGACGAGGCCTACGTCGATGGAAAGGTTTGTCAAGCCGCCCGAGCGGAGTTGGAACGGTTGGCGCAGGGCACGGCGCCGTTTTTTTTGGCCGTCGGTTTTCGCAAGCCCCATCTTCCCTTTAATGCTCCGGAGACCTACTGGAAGCGGTATCGCGCGGATGAAATCCCTCCCCTGAGGCTTGGGGGGCAGCCGACCGGAGCCCCGGAATGGGCCACCCGAAGTTGGCGGGAACTGGAGGGATATCGGGATATTCCCAAGACGGGACCGATCTCGTCGGAAAAGGCTTCCCGGTTGCGGCATGGCTATTATGCCTGCGTGAGTTACGTGGACGCCTTGGTGGGACGGCTTATTGATCGCCTGGAAGCGCTTTCCCTTCGAGAGAACACGGTGATTTGTTTGTGGAGTGACCATGGATTCCATCTGGGAGAGCAAGGTCTGTGGGCCAAGGCGAACAACTATGAACTTTCCACTCGGGTGCCATTGATTCTCTCCGTCCCACAACACCCCGTCCCGGGGGCGACCTCGTCGGCCCTTGTCGAATTGGTGGACCTCTTTCCCACCTTGGTGGAAGTATGCGGATTGCCGGCACTGGAGCCCCTGGAAGGCATCAGTCTCAAGCCCCTCCTCGCGGAACCGGGGCGGGCATGGAAGCGGGTAGCCTTCAGACAGTATCCTCGAGCCTATCACGGTCATCGTCACAAAGGGGCGGGGGATGTGATGGGAAATGCCATTCGTACGGAGCGTTACCGCTATGTGGAGTGGCGGGACCGTCATAACGGGGCCTTGCTTTCGCGGGAGCTCTACGACCATCGACAGGATCCGTGGGAGATGACGAACGTGGTGGGGGAGGGCGCTCGAACGGAAATCGTTCAAACGATGCAACGGGCTTTGAATGCAGGATGGAGAGCGGCCTTGCCTGAAGCGAGTCGAGGCCAGTAAGGAGACCATGGAGAAGATGAAATCATTGTTCGGAATAACGGGATGGGGAATGGCCGTGAACCTTCTGTCGCTTCAAGCGGCCGTGGTTCCGGTTGAATGGAGTGAGTTGCCGCCGTTGCCGGACGCTCACGGCTATGCGGGACCCTTTGCTGGGGTTTCGAACGACATCCTGCTTGTCGCCGGGGGCGCCAATTTTCCTGACGGGCCCCCTTGGGAGGGCGGGAGCAAGGTTTGGCACGATCCGGTCTATGCCCTGGCCGGGCCGGAGGAGGCATGGACGGTAATTGGTCAACTGCCGCGTCCGCTGGGATATGGGGTCTCCATTACGTGGCAGGATTGGGTGATCGGAATCGGCGGGAGTGACGCCGACCGGCATTATGGAGAGGTCTGGGCGATGCGCTGGGATGGCAACCGGTTGGAACGGATCGAGGGGGCGAGTCTTCCCCGGCCTTTGGCGAACGCTGCGGGCGTGGTTTTGGGAGACGCGGTCTATCTTGCCGGCGGGAGTGAGTCGCCCTCTTCGAACGAGGCCTCATCTGGGTTCTGGAAGCTGGATTTGTCTCAAGGGATCGCCGACGGTCAATGGAGGGAACTCCCGTCGTGGCCCGGTCCCGAGCGAATTCTGCCGGTCATGGCCGCGCAGAACGGTCAGGTTTTCTTGGTGAGTGGTGCCCGGCTCTTGCCCGATTCTGAGGGAGGGGTGACGCGGGAATTCTTGAAGGACGCCTACGCCTTCGACCCGGGGGAGGAGCGTTGGCGACCGCTGACGGGGCCGCCCGTTCCCTTTGTGGCCGCGCCCAACCCGGGAATCTCAGTGGGGTATTCGGACATCCTGTTTATGGTCGGGGATGACGGCGAGTATTTCTTTCGTCAAGACGAAATGCGGACCTCGCATCCCGGGTTTCCCGTTGGGTTGTATCGATATCACTCCGTCACCGACCGGTGGAGTCGCGAGGGGGATTTTCCTCGTGTGCAAGACCCGAATCAGAACCAGGATCCCCGTTCCAACGGGGGTCGGTTCCCGCCGGTGACCACCCCGGTGGTGTCGTGGCACGGGCAATCGGTGTTGCCCAGCGGCGAAATCCGGCCGACCGTCCGGACCCCGAAGGTGGTGGCCCTGCGCCTTGCGCCGGCCCCTTCGGTTTTTGGGACGGCGAATTGGATCGTCCTGACCCTTTACCTGGGGGTTTTGGTGGTGATTGGTGTCCGTTGTGCCCGGCGAGAATCGGGAACGGAAACGTTTTTTCTCGGGGGCCGCCGAGTGCCGTGGTGGGCAGCGGGCTTGAGTATCTTTAGCACGATGTTGAGTGCGATCACCTATCTGGCGATTCCCGCTCGCGCTTACGCGTCGGATTGGTCCTTGTTCTTGGTGAACATGACCGTGTTTGCAGTGATCCCGATTGTCGTCGTGAAGTATCTCCCGGTCCTGCGTTCGGAGAATCTGACGACCGTCTACGAGTTTTTGGCACGTCGGTTTGATACCTCGGTTCAGAAGTTTGGGAGTGCCTCCTTCATTCTCTTTCAGATGGGCAGAATGGGAATCGTGCTCCTCCTTCCGGCACTGGCCTTGTCGGCGGTGACCGGAATCGAACTTTACCTCTGTATCGCATTGATGGGGGTCTTGGCCACCCTCTATACGGTGGTGGGGGGCATCGAAGCAGTGGTTTGGACGGACGTGTTGCAAACCTTTGTCCTCCTGGGTGGGGCGCTGGCGGCGGTCGGGATGATCATTGGCAGATTGGACGGGGGATGGGTGGAACTGATCCAAGTGGGCCAGGCTGCGGGCAAGTTTCATTTGGCGAATATGGAGATCAGTCTCATGGCGGAATCGATCGCGGTGGTGGTGGTGGGAGGGTTCTTTTCAAACGCCCTGGTGCCCTATTCCTCGGATCAGGCCGTGGTTCAACGTTACCTGACGACGAAGAATGAGGCCGCCGCACGTCGTTCGCTCTGGCTTGGGGGGATCATGGTGCTTCCGGCAACGCTGCTCTTCCTGTTGCTGGGGACGGGGCTTTATGTGTTTTTTGGTGCATTTCCTGAATCCCTTGCTCCGATCGAGAAGCCTGATCAGATCTTGGCCTGGTTCATCGCCAGTGAAATGCCCGCCGGATTGGCCGGCCTGGTGATCGCGGGAGTCTTCGCGGCCTCGATGTCGAGCTTGGATTCCAGTATGCATTCGATTGCGACCACGGTGATTACCGATTGGTGGAAACCCAAAGCCCCTGCCGCGGATGACGGGATTTGGCTGGGTCGCGCCAAACGGGTGACGCTGGTTGCCGGCGCATTTGGCACGGTATCGGCGCTTTTCTTGGCCGGAATGGACATCCAGTTTCTCTGGGATTTCTTTCTCGGACTCATCGGGTTGGTGGGCGGTACCTTGGCGGGGGTGATGGCGGTGGCTGTCTTTTTCCCCCGTGTGGCCTCTCGTCATGTTTGGTGCGGGATCGTCGTTGCCATCTCCGTGCTGGTTTCCGTCAAGTTCTTTTCCCAATTGCCGAGCTTGCTTTACGGGGTTCTTGGGGTGGGCAGTGTTGTGGGGATCGCGCTCCTGGCCTCGATTCTTCGATTAGGTGAAACCGACTGAGCGTGCGATGCCATTGAGGCGAACGCACCTGATTGAAGCGGTTGATGGTTCTGGTTGACCTCCAACCCAGTGTGACAACGATTGATGAAACGAATGATGGATAGGATTCGAACCAAGGGGCTCCTTCTCACGGGATGGCTTGCGACCTCATACTTGCTGGCGGCATCGGAGTTGCCCTTCGCGGCGCCGGAAACGGTGGGGATGTCAGAAGAGCGACTCCACCGCATTCGGTCGGTGGTGAAGAATTATGTGGATGAAGAGAAACTTTCCGGAGTGATCACATTGGTCTCACGGAAGGGGAAGATTGTTTATTTTGACAGTTATGGGGAGCGGGATGAGTCGACCGGTCAACCCATGGAACGAGATACCTTGGTGAGGATCTATTCGATGACCAAGCCCGTCACGGCGGTGGCATTGATGATGCTTTATGAGGAGGGGGCGTTTCAACTGAACGATCCCGTCGAGCGTTTCCTTCCCGAATTACGAGGGCTCAAGGTCTACCAGGAGGGGGAAGAAGTGGCAGCACGCCGAAAGATGACGGTGCAACATTTGCTCACTCACACGGCGGGGTTGACCTATGGGATTTTTGGCGACACCCCCGTTGACAAGCAGTATCGGCGGGCCGGAGTCCTTCGGGAAAAGAATCTGAATGAGATGCTGAGCCACCTGGGAGAGATCCCGCTTCGAGATCATCCTGGAGAACGGTGGCATTACAGCGTTGCGGTGGACGTTCAGGGTGCCCTGATTGAACGCCTTTCAGGGCAACCGCTTGATGAATTCTTCCGCGACAGGATCTTCGAACCGTTGGGTATGAACGACACCTTTTTTGAAGTGCCCCCGGAGAAGGTGGACCGTTTCGCGGCGAACTACCGCTACCGAGAAGAGTCTCAATCACGGCGACTCGCGGATTCGCCCGAAACGAGCAAGTTCAGTCGGAAGGTCACGTTTTTCTCCGGGGGAGGGGGCTTGGTGTCGACGGCCGCGGACTATTGGAGATTCTCACAGATGCTGCTCAACGGGGGAACGTTGAACCAGGTAAGGTTGTTGGGGCGTAAGACGGTGGAGTTGATGACCCAGGATCATTTGCCGGCCATATTGCAGGAGCCGGATCCGAACGCCACGTTTGGTTTTGGTCTCGGCTTCCGGGTCATTCTTGATGTTCCGTCGACGGGAACGCTGGGGTCCGTCGGGGAATACAACTGGGGAGGTGCCGCGGGAACGATTTTCTGGGTGGATCCGGTTGAGGAACTCGTGGGAGTGGTCATGATTCAGTTGATGTCATCCCCTTATAATCTGCGACGGGAAATGAAGGCCTTGATTTACCAGGCTCTCATTGATTGAGGGCCGTAAGGAGGTTCCCGCGCGGGTAGTTTGGAGTAGGCGTGCAGGTTCGGTTGATGGCAGCGGCGTTGATGGTGCTTGGCATGTTGCTCGGCGGGGGGGGGCTTCATGGCCAAGCCCGTGGCCCCAACGTCGTCGTCATTCTGACCGATGACCAGGGTTGGGGGCATGTGGGGGTCCACGGCAACGAGGCGATCGAGACTCCCTTCCTGGATCGCTTTGCCAAGGCCGGCGTGGGCTTTGATCGTTTCTACACCAGCCCTGTTTGTTCTCCCACTCGAGCCAGCTTGATGACCGGGCGCTATTTTTACCGAACGGGAGTGCTTCACACTTCCCGAGGCGGAGCCAAGATGTCAGGGGATGAAACCACGCTAGCCGAGGTGCTGAATTCGGTCGGCTACCGGACCGGCATCTTCGGGAAATGGCATTTGGGCGATGTCTACCCCATGCGTCCCATCGACCAGGGATTTGAGGTGTCGTTGGTTCACAAGGCGGGGGGGATCGGGCAGACGCCGGATCGGGACAATGCCTACATGAATCCTCTGCTTTGGCGGCAAGGGGTGCCGGAGCGGGGAGAAGGCTACTGCACGGACGTGTTTTTCAACGAAGCGATCGGTTTTATCCAGCAATCTGGGAACCAGCCCTTCTTCCTTTATCTGGCGCTCAATGCCCCGCATACGCCTCTGGAAGTGCCGGAGCCATGGGTGGAGCCCTTTCGGAGGAAGGGGCTCGATGAGACCACCTCTCGGGTTTACGCCATGATCGCAAATGTCGACGAGAATTTTGGGCGTCTCCTGGCGACACTGGACCGTCTTGGCATTCGGGAGGATACCGTGGTGCTTTTTCTGGGCGACAACGGTCCCCAGCAAGCGCGATTCAACGGCGGACTGCGCGGGAGAAAATCGTCCGTTTACGAGGGGGGAGTTCGGTCGCTTTGCTTTCTGCAATGGAAGGCGAAAGGCTTCATGGGACTGCGGGTTTCCCATCGAGTGGCCGACATTGATGTGTTTCCGAGCCTCATTGAAGCGGCTGGATTGGAGGCGGAGGCGTTTGCGGTCGACGGATTGAGTCTTTGGCCCTTGTTGAGCGAACGGCCGGGCGCGCATCAGGCCCGTTCGTTGTTTGTTCAGTGTCATCGCGGGTTGAACCCGACCCGATATCAGAATGCGGCGGTCATTGGGCCGCGATGGAAACTGGTCCTGAACGAAGGCTCGTTTGCCAAGGAAACCTTTCGATTGCCGGATTCCGATACAGGCAAAGTGGAGCTGTTCGAGCTTGGCAACGACCCCGGTGAGAAGTCGGATCGTGCGGGGGGCAGACCTGAGGTGGTGGCCCGTTTGCTCGGCCAGTACCAAGCCTGGTTTGACAGCGTGGAGGCCTCTCGGAATTTTGTTCCGGGCGAGATGGTTGTCGGAAGTGACGCGGAGAATCCCCTGCGCCTCTGTCGTTACCAGGACGGGCAGTTTGTTGACGGCACCTCCCAGGGCTGGCCGGTCCAGGTGGCGCGTGCGGGGTGGTATGAGGTCACGGTCCTAGGGCGTCGTCAGAGCGATCCTGCCGGGCACCTCATTGTCTCGTGGCAGGATCGCAGCCGATGGCGTTGGATCGGGCAAGCGGAAACGTCGGCTCGATTTTGGTTCCCGGAGGGCAAAGGGCTTCTGGATATTTGGGTCCAGGACGACGGGGTGGGGCGAATTCGACCGGGGGACAACAGTGAGACAGGGGACGTGCTGATCGAACGAATCGGTCTCCCGGTGGGCCGGTAGGGGGATCTTGTTGACGGATAGTTTGTGTTTTTGTTTGATGGGCCAATGATGGAACAGAGGGTTTGATTCCGTCGATGTGACCGGTGATGAAGACCTTCTCTGCTGTCCCCGCCCTATGCCTGGTCGCCGGGGTCTCGGTGCTGATTCTCGGGTGGTGGTGGTTTGATGATTCGGGAGATTACATCGCCGTTCCCTATGTCCGGCCACTGACCAACTACGCGACCTTGCAGTGGGAGCCTCGGCCGGTTGAATGGCCTGATCCGGATGATGCCGGGACGGGCCACCCCGGGCGACAATTGGCGGGGGTCCATTGTGTGCGGTGCCACTCGCTCCCTGAGCCGCGGCAACTTCCGCGAGAGACCTGGCCATGGGTGCTCACCTGGATGTCCAACTATTTGGGCTTCACCAATACCTACCTTCCGTTTGGAAACAATGTCGAGGCGGCGCTCATGCCTCCAAAGCCCCTGGTTTCCGAACAGGCGTTTCAGTCCCTTGCCGAATACTACCTGCTCTACTCGCCGGAGGCCAAGGACCTGGCTCCCAACCCTGGCACGAGCCAGGCGCCCACGGATCGCTTTCGGGCTCGCGTTCCTTCCCCGAAGATTCCGAAGGGGGAATTGGTGACCTCGGTGCACTGGGATGCGGCGCAGGAACGCTTCTTCATTGGTCGAGGAACGCACCGGACGCTTCAACTTTACGGGCGGGACGGAACCTTGTTGTTGAATCAGTCGCTGGCGTCAGAGCCCGTTGACCTGATGGTGCGCTCCAACGGCTTTCGGTTGACGATCATGGGAGATTTCATGGAAAACCAAAAAGGAGGCCAGGTGATCGATTTTACCGAGAAGGCTTCGGGCTCGTGGCACTCGACGATTGTGGCGGATCAATTCGACCGGTTGACCGAGTCCCACACCCATGACCTTGACGGGGACGGGGCGGATGATCTGCTCTTGATTGGGTTCGGCGCCGGGAGTTTGGGGCGGGTTGAAATCCGATGGCAGGGGCAAGAGGAGCTTGGGGCGGAACGGACCACGCTGCTGGCTTACGCCGGAGCGCTCAATGCCCAGATCCGCGATTTTGATCGAGATGGGCGGCAGGATGTCATGGTGCTGACCTCGCAAAGTCGGCAAGAGCTGCTGTTATTTCGAAACCAAGGTTCACGTGAATTTGAACGGAGGGTGATTCACCAGGAATTCGCCGGCTATGGCTACAATCACTTGTCCTTGGGAGACTTTGATCGGGACGGGTGGGAAGACCTGTTGCTGGTCAATGGGAATAATATGGAGATCAAGGATGCGCC
>DEAY01000403.1:0-3042 GCA_002348345.1 Verrucomicrobia bacterium UBA2970 | reverse complement strand
TCCTACTTTTATCCGATGTATGGGGCCCTCAAGGCCGTTGCCCATGATTTTGATCAGGATGACGATTTGGATATCGCCGCGATCGCGTTCTATCCCAATTGGGCGGTCGAAATGCCCGAGACCTTTGTCTTTTTGGAAAACATGGGGAACAACACGTTTCAACCGGGCGGGTTGAGCTCGGACGCATCGGGTCGATGGATTTGTATGGAGTTGGGGGACCCGAACGCGGATGGCTGGATGGATCTCCTTTTGGGTGGAGGCTATATCGATCAAGGCGTGCAAAGTTCCTTTCGAGAGCCATATCGTCGATGGGCCCGCCAGCGGCCTTCGTTTGTGGTGCTTGAGAATCGAGGGGGCGACTGAACTGTGGCTTGAATCTCGCTGGCCGGCGGCCTAGGGTTTCAGCCATGACTCATGACTCCCTTCATCTGGCGATGCCTCGCAGGCAGTTCCTGCGGCGTTCGATGGGGGGCGCGGCGATGTTGGCTTCGAGCGCGGTCTTGGGGGGGGCTCAGCGAGTGGGGTTTCGGCTTCGCTACATGCTTGCGTCGTGTCTCTACGGCAAACTCCCGCTGTCGGAAATCTTGCCGGAAGCCAAGAAGGTGGGGGCCGAATTCATTGACATTTGGCCGGCGGTCCATGGGAACCAGCGGGAACAAATGGAACAAATGGGGCACGACGCGTTCGAGCGTTTGCTCGGGACCCATCGAGTCCAGTTGGGCTGTCTGACCCACTACGATCTGGGCCCGTTTGCCCTGGGGCCTGAAGTCCCCGTTGCGAACCGGTTTAACTGTCCCCTGATGGTTTGCGGGGGGAAAGGACCCAAGGGGCTGCAAGGGAGCGATCTCAAGAAGGCGGTGGGCCAGTTCTGCGCTCAAATGGAACCGCACTTGGAGAAAGCCGCCGCGGCCGGTGTTTCGATCGCCATCGAGAATCACGGAAATAATCTGATCGATTCTCCCGATTCCCTGAAGTGGTTGGTTGAGTTGCGGCCGATGGATCATTTAAAGGTGGCGCTGGCACCCTATCACCTGGAGTCAGTCGGTGTCGATGAAGGTGGTCTTGCGGATTTGATTCGTGCCCTGGGCAATGAGATCGCGGTTTTTTACGCCTGGCAGCATGGGCTCGGGTGCCATCAAAAGTTGCCGAAGGATCAGGAACTGCTGCAACTTCCCGGTCGGGGAGACTTTGATTTCGAGAAACCACTGCGAGCGTTGCAGGAGATCAGGTTTGATGGCTTTACGGAAATCTTCATGCACCCCGTGCCTCGGGGAATTCCGATTCTGCCGTCATCGCAGGAGTCGACCCGCGAGATCAATCGGAGTCGATCTTACCTGGAGAATCTGATGGCGGGGTTTGATGCCGCCGAGTGAAGGAGGTTTTATGGAATGGAAAGTTCTCATTATCGTGGGCGATGCGACGGAGACCGTGGACACGCTCTATCCTTACTATCGACTGATTGAAGGGGGATACCGCCCGGTTGTGGCGGCTCCCGAGGTGCACCGGTATCAAATGGTGCTCCATGAAGTGAAGCCGGGATGGACCATCACCAAGGAGTGGGAAGGCTATACCATCGAGGCCAAGATCGCTTTCAAAGACGTCGTGGAATCCGAATACGACGGTATCTTTTTTTCCGGAGGACGGGCTCCCGAGTACATCAGGGAGGACCCCGATCTCATCCGTGTCACCCAATATTTTTTCGACAAAAACCTGCCGATTGCCAGCGTCTGCCATGGGGTGGAAATCCCCGCCCGGGCCGATCGCGTCATGGGGCGGCGCATGGCGACCGTGCCCAAGTGCAAGTTCGACCTTGAGATTTGCGGAGGAACCTTCGTCGACGAACCCTGCGTAGTCGATGGCAACCTCGTCAGTGGACGCACCTTCCACGACAATGGACACTATTTCGGAAAGTTTATCGAACTTTTGGCTGACTAGAAAGCTTCCTGTCTTCTCACTTTCGGAACCGGGAAGGAGGTCTGCCGGTCAGTCGCTTGAAAACGACTGCCATTCGCTCAGGATCGTTAAAGCCACACAGGTCCGAAATCCTCGAAATAGGATGCCCCGTTTCCATCAATAGTCTCTTCGCTTCATTTACCCTCATCTGGCAAAGCATTTCCCAAGGGGTGCAATTAAAGGATTCCTTGAACTTTCTCTCCAAACTTCGCCGGGCGATCCGCAACTGGTCGCAAAGAATGCTTACCGTAATCGGCTCCTTGATTCTTTCGGTCATGAAAGACAGCGCCCTTCGCAAAGTCTTGTCCCGTACCGCCAAGTGATTGGCCGAATGGCGAAAGACGACCCCGCTTGGTTGAATCAAATGCAAGGTCCTTTTCCATCCGGATTCACCATCAAGCATCTTCTGCATTGAACTGCCGACAAACTGACCAAAGTTATCCCACGGAATGGATACGCTGGAGAGCATCGGATAAGTAAGCCCGCACACAAGAGGATCGTTATTCGCTCCGATGATCGCAACGTCGTCGGGAACTCGAATTCCAAGTTTGCCGCAGGACCCGGACAAAAAGCGTCCCAAAGGATCATGAACTGCAAAAATTCCGCACGGCTTGGGTAATTCATTGAGCCATGCGTTCATCTTCTCGCTCGGGTCATGAAAAGATTCGCTGTACCTCATCCGGGCCCCTTCGAAGTCAGATTCCGCATGGCAATAAAAAGGGATGTCACTTTTTTTAACTGCCTGCTCGAAACCTTGAATCCTTTGGTTCGAATAAGGGAGTCCGTTTCCGAGGCAGGCCAAGCTCTTGAAGCCAACCTGCAAAAGAGCATTTGCAGCTTCTCTTCCCACCGCCAAATCGTCCACGTCGACCGTCAGCGTTCCTGGGTATCTATTGTGCGTTCCGACCATCACGTGAGGGATTCTCAAGGCAAGGCCAAGCAAATCGTCCGCTTTATCAGGCAACCATTCCGAAATTAATCCGACTGGATTGATTTCATCCAATAATTTCTCGACTTCCCCGATTGGTCGGTGAACGCTAAGAATATGGTAGTTGCGCTTCGGTCCGCTAAAGGCCGACAATGCAGGAG
>DEAY01000063.1 GCA_002348345.1 Verrucomicrobia bacterium UBA2970 | reverse complement strand
GATCCGAGCGGCAAGCGGCGGGTGGGTCCCCATGATGTTTCCGAAGCGAGAAGCCAGCCCGTTTTCGAAAAACATGTGACTGGCCTCTTCGGCGCGGGCACTGGAAATGCGCCCTCCTGATGCAAGTCCGCCAATCTTCTTCAAAGCGCCTGTCATGCCAACCGGATTGCGTGTGAACTGAACGGCTGCCGCGTCAGCCAGGAACTCCCGCTGTCTGGAGATGGCACTCTTGATCCACCTGCCAAAGAAAAGTCCGATATACCCCACCACAACCAACACGATCCCCAGAGCGGGGAGAGGGTTCCTATCATTACGGCTTCTGTGTCCTAACCTGGAGGAACCTGTCTCCAGTAAAATACGCCCGATGATGGCAATGCTCAGGATACCATTAAGCAGTCCGATCAGGCGGATATTCATGCGCATGTCGCCATTGAGGATGTGACTGAATTCATGGGCCATCACGGCCTGGAGTTCGTCGCGAGAGAGCAGTTGCACACAACCGGTGGTAACACCGATGACAGCCTCCGAGGGTTTGAAACCCGCCGCGAAGGCGTTGATGGATTCATCCTCCAACACATATACCTCGGGCCTGGCGATCCCCGAAGCGATGGCCATTTCCTCCACCACGTTCATCAGGCGGCGCTCGGCGGGATCCGCGGTCTCAGGGTGGACCAACCGCCCTCCGAGCATCTGGGCAATCTCGGCTCCACCCCCTCGAAGTTCCAGGGTTTTGACCAAGCTTCCGCAACCGATCACCAGGCCATTGCCGACCACCACCCATAGCAGCAACTCCGGATTCCAGAGCGAGTAGGAGGGTTTCCCCCCCTCAACCATTGGCCCATAGGGCATGAAGGCTGCGATGGCGAGGTAGATGGCCGCCGTCAGGGAGACAACCGCCATCCCAAAGAGGAAGACCAGACGGGCCGTGCGTCGCCTGGCCTGCGCTTGATGCTCAAAGAAGTCCATCGTAGAAATCTCAGCTCCGAGGCGTCCCGGGTCGACCAACCCCTGGCTCAATCAAAGGAGACCTTGGGTGCTTCCTTGACCGCTTCATCCTTGACTTCAAACAGTTCGGCTTCCTTGAACCCGAACATGCCGGCAAAAACGTTGCTCGGGAAGACTTCACGCTGGGTGTTGTAGCTGGTCACCGCATCGTTGAACGCCTGCCTCGCAAAGGACACCTTGTTTTCCGTTGAGGTGAGCTCTTCGTTGAGTTGCATCATATTGCTGTTGGCCTTCAGGTCCGGATAGGATTCCGACAAGGCAAAGAAGCGTCCCAAGGTCCCGGTCAACGCGGTTTCCGCCCCCGCCAACGCCTGGAGAGCCCCCGGGCTACTGGGATCGCTGGCTGCCGTGGAAGCGGCCTGGGCGGCCTGATTGCGAGCCTGAATCACGGCTTCCAGGGTCTCCCTCTCGTGTTTGAGGTAGCCCTTGGCCGTTTCGACCAGATTGGGGATCAAGTCATAACGGCGATTGAGTTGGACATCGATCTGGGCAAAGGCGTTCTTGAAACGATTGCGCAGAGTGACCAGACGATTGTAAATCCCCATGAGCCACAGGGTCATCAGGATGATGAAGACCACCAGAATACCGACGATGGTGAGTATGTTAGTCATAATGATTTCAATAGTTTCAAGACCAGGACTTCAAGTGGCCCTGAGATATCCCCTTTCCCGGTCCCAATCAATCCCAGGTTAAAATCCCAGGTTAAAGCGTTCTTTGTTCGGTTCCTCGGAACCATCCTTGAACCGAGCAAAGACCCCGCGGGAGGGTCATTCCACCCTCAGCTTGTCCGAATATAGCATCATGACCATGGCTTTGGAAGCCCTACCCTCGGGTGGCGGTTCCCCGCTGCGGAGACTCAGCCTTTGCCCACTGACCCCCTTGGCGACAAGCAGACTTCGGAGTCCTTACCGAGCGGCTCATGCCACCCTCCCGACGACGACACCTTTGAAGCCCTGTTCTTTGGGATCCATTCGTCGTCAGGCACCGGTTCGATCGTGCCGCATGATTCCTCAGGGATGATTCACCGTTCCAACCCGTTCTCCGCGCCAACAAGACTATCCTTTTCTTGCCCTGACTTCGCTTACAACCCCAGTCGGGAATTGTAATCCTCATTCGGTCGACGACACCAACGTCCCTCTCGAAGGACCAATGTTACCAACCAAAACCATCCTCTGGCGGGCTACCGTAGCCTTATATTATCAGCGTTATTGTGGCCATTGGTTGTTCACCTAAACGGCACGTCACGTTACCATCAACGTTCCGCCCAGTGATGGGCGACCCGGGAGAGGAAAGATTCGGGGTTCATGTTGATATTCTCCCGGGTGAGGCGAACGTCACTTCGGGACGAAGCCAACCCCGTCGCGATGCCGGTTGCCCCGGACGGAGGCCATGAAATCCAGGGTGTCCTACGAAAAGGAAGAGCCTTCTTTAGTGAAGCTCTCTTGAGGGTTCCTCGTTGAGGACCTCTCTCACCTTCGCCTTCAGAGCCGCGATGGTGTAAGGCTTTTGGAGAAAGTTTACTTCGCCTTCCATGATATCGTGAAGTTCGATGACATCGGCGGTGTGGCCGGACATGAACAGAATCCCAGCGTCCGGGAATACCGATTGGATGCTGGCCACCAAATCGCGGCCGTTCATTTCGGGCATGACCACATCAGAAAGAATCAAGTCGATGTCATCCGCATGTTCTTCGGCCAAACGGATCGCCTCACCCGGGGTGTGAGCTCCGATGACACGGTATCCCTCCTTGACGAGAGTCTTGGTGGTCACCCTCAGAATGGCTGGCTCGTCCTCCACCAGCAGGATAGTCTCTGCCCCTCCCCTCGCCGCCACGGGCTTCCTCGGCTCGGTTTCGATCCTTTCAACCGTGTAGCGAGGGAAATAGATCTCAAACGTGGTTCGTTCCCCCGGTTTGCTATCCACCCGGATGTGACCGTTGTTCTGCTTCACGATGCCGTAGACGGTTGCCAGTCCCAGGCCCGTCCCTTTTTCATTTTCCTTCGTGGTGAAAAATGGCTCGAACACCTTGTCGAGCGTTTCAGGGTTCATGCCGCAGCCGTTGTCGCTCACGCGAATCATCACATATTCGCCAGGCCGCAGTTCGGCACCGTCAGGGATGTCGACTGCATCGAGTGACAGGTTGGCCGTCTCGATCTTGATTTCTCCGGCACCGGCTATGGCATCACGAGCGTTGACACACAGGTTGGCCATGATTTGATCGATCTGGCCGGGATCGATGAGAACGGGCCACAGGGGATTGCCCGGCAACCAGGTCAACTTGACGGGCTCACCAATCAGACGTCTCAACACGCTGGTCATGTTGGTGACGGTCTTGTTGATATCGACGACCGTCCGGACAACGTTCTGCTTTCGGGCAAAGGCCAACAATTGCCTGGTCAGGTCGGCGGAACGCTCGGCCGCGGATTTGATTTCTTCAAGATCACTGTAGGATGGCAGGTCCGGGCTCATTTCCGACATCGTCAATTCAACGTTCCCCAGGATGACGCCAAGCATGTTGTTAAAATCATGGGCGACACCCCCCGCCAATCGGCCCACGGCTTCCATTTTTTGTGATTGCTGAAGTTGAAGTTCGAGGGATTTCTTGTCCGTCACCTCAAGTTGAACAGTGTCCCAAACCGTAGATCCATCCTCTTGTCTGGAAGGGATTCCCACAGAATGAACCCATTTGATGGATCCATTGGGCATGACCAAACGATGTTCGGCTTCAACCTCGGTTAAGTTTTTCGCAGATTCCACTAGAGCCTCCCGAATATGATCAACATCATCGGCGTGCACTCTTTCCCATAACAGACCAGTATTGCGCATCGCCGCTTCCTGAGAGACCTCGTAAAGTTTTTCGACTCCCTTACTAACGTGCAATAGCTGATCGTTTCCATCGGGCTTGCGCATGTAAGTCATCACATTCCCGGGAACACCGTCAGTGATTCGCTTGTATTTTCTTTCACTCTCGAGAAGTGCTCTTTCCGCCGTTTTGCGCTCGGTGATATCTTGATGCGTGCCCATCATCTTGAGCGGCTTGCCCTCGTTTGTCCAAGTCACAACCCGTCCTCGGTCCAACACCCAAATCCACTGTCCGTTCTTGTGTCGCATCCGTGCCTCGAATTCGTAATAATCCGAATCCCCCTGGAAATGACTCTCCAGCAATTTGTTACTGACCTTCAAATCCTCGGGGTGACAAAACTTAATCCAGGTCTCGATGTCGACGGGAGAGCACTCCTCCCGCGTGTATCCGATGATCCCGAACCAACGGTCGTTGAAAACGGTTTCTCCTGATTGAACATTCCACTCCCAGGTACCGGAGTTAGTCCCCTTCAGGATCCCTGAAAGTCGTTCTCTTTCTTTTTTCAGAGTCTCCTCTGATTCTTTGCGTTGGGTGATGTCGCTGAAAACCGTGA
>DEAY01000143.1 GCA_002348345.1 Verrucomicrobia bacterium UBA2970 | reverse complement strand
GTTCAATTTCGATGAGATTATTGAAACCTATTACACCATGCTTTACCGCTTTGCGCTCACGCTGACGCATCACGAAGCCGACGCCTGTGACCTGGTGCAGTAGACGTTTTACAAGTGGGCCGTCAAGGGACATCAATTACGGGATCCCAAGAAGGTCAAGGCCTGGCTCTTCACCACCCTTCACCGTGAGTTTCTCAGCGGTAAACGGTTCGACAAACGGCACCCTCACTACCATGTCGAAGGGGTCGAATCGGAGTTGCCGGCGGTCACCGCCGATCTCGTGAACCGGATAGATGCCGAGGTCGCGCTCGAAGGGCTGAGTCGGATTGAGGAGCCTTTCCGCGTCCCGCTCGTACTCTTTCATCTCGAAGACTACTCCTACAAGGAGATCGCCAAGATCCTGGGGATTCCGATCGGCACGGTCATGTCTCGCCTCTCTCGCGGAAGAACCCAACTGCTTCGATGGATGACCGGTCGGCAAATCAAAAGCGAATCAAAGATCGCCGCCCTTGAACCAAGCAAGAAAACCCAGGGCCTTTAATCATGGATCAGGAAGAAGCAAAACGGCTCTTAGAATGCTATCGCCCTAGCGGTCAGGATAGCGATGACCCCCAGTTTCAAGAAGCGCTTGCCTTGACCCGAAGGGATCCCGAACTCCAAAGGTGGTTCGCCAGCCAACAGGATCTCTCCATCGCCCTCTCCAAGAAACTTCAGGAGATCCCTGTTCCGAAGGACCTCAAAACCAAAATCCTCAACGAACGAATCGATCGCCAAATGCCTCGGCAACGGCACTTGGGGCGTCCCCTGGCGATCGCCGCCATCGTCCTCATTCTACTCACCCCGCTGGCCTACCTCGCCAATCGGTTCCAGGCCTCACCCCCCACGACCTATGCCGCCCTGAAACAAGATATGGGCAACTATTTGTCGGGCTTCTATGTTCTGGAAAAAATGAGTGATGATCTCGACGGTCTCCAAACCTACCTTCAATCCCAACACGGTTTGGCCCGCTATGACGTCCCCGAATGGCTCGCCCAGCATCCCAGCATCGGCTGCGGAATTATCGAGTGGCATGGGCAGGAGATCGCGTTGATCTGCTTTATGGTTAAAGGTGAAGTCGTTCACCTTTTCGCGATGGATGCCGTCCACTTCAACGATGGTCCCAACACCCTGGTCCCGGAATTCGAACAGGTCAACGAGTGGTCCACCCTCACGTGGACGGACTCTCCCAAACACTATCTGGTCTCCACCCTCGGCGACGAGGCGTTCCTCCGAAGCGTCTTTCCGCCAACCCTGCCTCTCTGAGTCCCTGCTCCGCTTGGATGGCGGGCTCGGGAGATCAAACGAACCGGTTTCCACCGCACTGAAAGCAGACACGCCCACTTCCCCTCCCGCCCTCGATTGAGGCACCCACCTAGGCCTTGGTTTTCCATCGTTTCCGAGGTAGCCTCCGGATGTGGTCGATCTGGGCATCAGCAAACTCTTCGAATGTCTGAGTGATGCCCATTTGGCGTCTCTCTCCGGTGGAGTCGTGACCCAATCATTTTCCGCAGGCGACACGATTTTTCAAGAGGGTGACTCTGGAGATGGCGTCTATGTGGTGGCGGAAGGCACCGTCCTGATCACCGCGCTGCTCAACGAGGAAACGCGATGCGATCTTTCCCGCCTCCGTAAAGGCGACTTCTTTGGCGAGATGGCGGTAATCGATAGCGGCCCCCGCTCCGCAACGGCGTCGGTCACGGAAGAAACCGTGGTCTACTTCGTGCCTCGGGAGGGCATCCTGAAACTTCTCGAAATCTCCCCGGCATTTTCCCTCACTCTCATCAGGGAAGTCACCAAACGCATTCGAGAGTTCAACCGAAAATATGTGGACGAGGTCCTCCAGGCGGAACGGCTCACCCTGGTGGGGCGCTTCGCGCGTTCCATTGTCCACGATTTCAAGAACCCCCTCCACATCATCCGACTCGCCACGGAGATGCTTCCACTACAGGACGGCGGTCTCAAGACACGCGAAGCGTCAACAAAACGCATCTTCAAGCAGGTCGATCGACTGAGCAATATGATCAATGAATTACTCGAATTCACGCGGGGCTCCCAGAGCACCGTCATCATGTCGCCCTTCAACTATGCCCATTTCATTCACCAGTTCATCGCGGAGTTCGACGAGGAGGTTCGCGACAAGGGATCCCAGTTGGTGATGGAGGGTGAAGCCCCCGACCTCAGCCTTTTCTTTGAGCCCCAACGCCTCGCTCACGTCTTCACCAATTTGATCAACAACGCACTCGATGAAATGCCGAAGGGCGGCAAGGTGATCCTTCGATTTGAACAGAAGGAACATCACCTGATCACCGAAATCGAGGATGAGGGCAACGGCATTCCCGACGAGATCGCTCCCCAGCTCTTTGAGGCCTTCGCCACCTATGGAAAAAAACAGGGTACCGGCCTGGGCCTCTCCATTTGCAAGCGAATCATCACCGATCACCGCGGCGAGATTAGCGCCCGTAACCGAGAAGGGGGCGGTGCCATCTTCTCGATTCAACTGCCGCTCAAACCGACCGAGCCTGCTCCCTCCACCCCAAAACAATCGCCGGGCTAAGGCGTCTCTGTTTCCTGATTCCCGCCCGCGACCTCTCGCCAACGCGCCTCCGGGGTCAGCACGATTTCCTCGCCAGAAACCCAGGGATGCTCCTCGAAATTGAGGACCAGCGTGCGAGGCATCATTTCCACCTCGTGACCAAAGAGTTCAAGGGTCAGGGTGCCGGGCAAGTAGGTTGTGTCAAAAAAAAGGATCTCCCCGAAAGGCACCGAATCACCGGGCCCGGTAAACTCAATCGTCTCGGGAGATTGACCCATGGTTTCCCCCTCGATTCGAATCACCACATTCGTGATCCCGATGGCGGTTTGATTGATCACGAGCACCGGCACCCCCTCGGCATCGCTCTTGAAGGTCAACTCCCAGGGTCCCTTCCTCAAGCGCAGATGCCGGTCGCAACCGTAGCTGAAGACATAGCACAGCAGGGCCAAGACGAAGGCCACCACAAAATGCTTGAGAATTCCTTCCGATTTCGCCTCGGCGAACCGCCCATTCATACGAGCGGAATGTGGCACGAAGTCAGGACCATCGCAAGTGTTGAGCCCCATTTATGCCCGCCTCCCTTGAAACCAAAGCGGGAGAAACCAAACCGGGAACACCTCACGGGACCCGAGCCTCTGACCCGCTCCGACCATGATGCCACCTACACCGACGCCTTCCCTCCCTTCCTCATCCATCTCCTCCCCAAGTTCAGTCTAGACGCGCGCCCATTCACTTGATATGCCTCATCCATCTCAGGTTGCCCCACGGATCAAAGCCGCATTGAATCACGATGAAAGCCAAATCTCCTGAACCGATCGAGATCGGATCCCCCAAGCTTCCCATCCCCCAGGAGGCATTCGACTGGTACGATGAGTATGCCCACGGAATCATTGATCGGCGCACGTTTATCGCTCGGCTCTCCTCACTCACGGCGGCGGGCTTCAGCGTCCCGATTCTGCTGAACCAACTCATGCCGAATTATGCCCTGGCCGAGCAGGTCTCTTTCAACGATCCGGACATCAAAGCACAGTTCAAAAAGTTTGACTCTCCAGCAGGCCATGGCCAGGGCCGTGGCTATCTCGTGACCCCCCGGCCCATTGAGGGCCAGGCACCCACCGTCCTAGTGGTGCATGAGAACCGGGGACTCAATCCCTACATCAAGGATGTCGCCCGACGCCTGGCCAAGGCCGGCTTCATCGCGTTCGCTCCGGACGCCCTCCACCCCGTCGGCGGCTATCCCGGCAACGACGACGAGGGCCGGGCCCTCCAACGCTCCCTGGATCGGGCAAAAATCGAGCAGGACTTTATCGCTGCAGCCAAGTTCCTCAAACAGATCGAGCGAGGAAACGGCAAGCTCGGGGCCGTTGGCTTCTGCTTTGGCGGCTACATCGTCAATCTCCTGGCCGCCACCCTCCCCACTGAACTGGATGCCGGCGTCCCCTTCTACGGAACCCCGGCCGCCAAGGAGCTTCGAAAGAACATCCGCTCTCCTCTGTTGATTCAACTCGGGGAACTGGATGGACGAGTCAACGCCACCTGGCCCGAATACGAGCAAGACCTCAAGGCGGTAGAAGTTGACTACGCGATGCACATGTATGCCAAAGCGAACCATGGCTTTCACAATGATTCGACCAGTCGCTATGATGAAGCCAACGCCGATTTAGCCTGGTCCCGGACGTTGACCTTCTTCAAGCAACACCTCGATCATTAGACATCCCGATCCGGCCAAGGCCAGACGTCCCGGCGACTCAATCATGCTCCCAAAAATCCTTATGGAACGCCTACCCACGCTTCTCATCGTCCCTCTGGTCGCCTTCGTCACAGCGGCACTGTTTCATGACGCAAACGCTGAGGCCAACCGCCTCACCCCGGAAGAACGGAAAGCGGGCTGGCGTC
>DEAY01000261.1:8974-9154 GCA_002348345.1 Verrucomicrobia bacterium UBA2970 | reverse complement strand
GAGCACGGGTGGTTTGACAAACGGTGGATGTATGAGGAAAGCCTTCATACCCCCCTTCTAGTTCGGTGGCCGGGCGTCACAACTCCGGGGACTCGGAACGGGGACTTGGTTTCGAATCTGGATTTTGCGGAGACCTTCCTGGACATTGCCGGCGCGACGATTCCCGATGACATGCAGGGC
>DEAY01000261.1:8522-8643 GCA_002348345.1 Verrucomicrobia bacterium UBA2970 | reverse complement strand
GTTCGTTGGTTCCGTTCCTTCGCGGGCGGCGTCCTGATGGCTGGCGTCAAGCGCACTACTATCACTATTACGAGGCCGGCGGGCACGGTGTTCCCATTCATTACGGGGTGACCGACGGGCG
>DEAY01000261.1:1974-8189 GCA_002348345.1 Verrucomicrobia bacterium UBA2970 | reverse complement strand
CGCTACAAACTGATCCGGTTTCCCGATGCCAGCCTCGATACTTGGGAGTTCTTCGATTTGCAGAGGGATCCCAAGGAGCGAACGAGCCAGTATCGAAATCCGGACTTCGCTCGACAGGTTGCGGCAAAGAAGGCTGAACTGAAGCGTCTGAGACGACACTACCGGATCACCGAGGAGCGGTCGCATCGAGTAGGGCCGTGAGGCGAGAGCTCCATCGGGAGTGGGCGCGATAAGGAGTGCTTCGGTGGGGTTGCAGGTTAGGGCAGGGAGGAGTATTTGGAGGTTTCCCCGATTCGATTCCTGAGGCAGGATGGAGAACTGAGACCATGCCGATTGTTTCACCAAAGCAGTTGAGGGAACGCTATGATGTGATCATTGTAGGGTCGGGGGCTGGGGGAGGGCAAATGGCTTACACCCTCACCATGGAAGGGCTGAAGGTTCTCGTGCTGGAGGCCGGGCGGGTCTACGACCCCGTCAGCGAGACCCCCATGCTTCAAACATGGAATCAGGCCCCTCTTCGAGGCGTGGCGACGCCGGATAAGCAATACGGGTTTTACGATGCCTCGATCGAGTCCGGTTGGGAACTGCCCGGGGAACCCTACACCAACGCGTCCTCCGAGCCCTCGCGTCAGTTCAGGTGGTGGCGGCAACGCATGTTGGGAGGACGGACAAATCATTGGGGGCGAGTATCGCTTCGCAACGGGCCTTACGATTTCAAAACGCGAAGTCGGCAGGGAATTGGATTCGATTGGCCCATGACTTACCAGGACTTGGCTCCCTGGTATGACAAGGCGGAGATGCTGGTCGGGATTTTTGGCGATCAGGAAGGGATCGAGAATTCCCCCGACTCGAGTCCCGGAGTCCTGCTTCCGCCCCCCAAGTTTCGAGCGGGGGAGATTCTGGCTCGAGAACGGGCAAGGCCGTTGGGGATATCGGTGGTTCCGGTGCACCGGGCAGTGTTGACGCAACAGCAGGATGCCTGGCGCATTCCTGGTCGGCTCCACCCCGGAAACCCGAGAGCCCAACGGCTGCTTGCTGAGAATATGCGACTGCGACTGAAATGCCTCTTTGCCACGGACTGCCACCGCGGTTGCTCGATCAAGGCGGCGTTCGATTCGACGTCGGTTTACCTCGCTCCGGCCCTCAAGACGGGGGACTTGGATCTTCTCCCGCAGGCCATGGTTCACCAGGTGACTCTCAACGCGATGGGGAAGGCCTCCGGCGTGGTTTTCATCGACAAGCAATCGGGTCGGGAGCACCGCGCGAGGGGGCGCGTGGTGGTCATCGCCGGCGGTTCCCAGGAATCGGTGCGCCTCCTGCTCAATTCCCAGTCGAACCGTTTTCCAGATGGCCTTGCCAATTCGAGCGGGTTGGTCGGCAAGTACCTCACTGATTCCGTGGCGAGACGGGTGAGTGCCCAGATCCCGGCTCTGGAAAACCTTCCGCTTCACAATGAAGACGGTGTGGTCGGGCAACAGGCCTACATGCCATGGTGGCTGGCGGGAGAGCAGGAGACCCTCGATTTTCCCGGAGGCTACAAAGCCTTGCTAGTGAGCGGGCGAAAGATGCCGAATCTCAACATTGGCAGGCGCTTCGACCAAGTTTCCCAGGCGGATGGCATTCCCTTTGGACGGCAGCTCAAGGAAGAGGCGCGGAGATACTATGGCTCATTCCAAAGCATCGGCGCGCAAGGCGCGATGGCGGCCAATGATGATTGTTATTGCGAGCTCGATCCCGTCGTCAAGGATCGTTGGGGCATTCCGGTGCTTCGATTTCACTGGAAGTGGTCGGAGGATGAGTTGCGGCAAGTATCCCATCAACAGAGGGCCATGGCCGAGATTCTCGAGGCGATGGGGGGGCGTTTTTTCAAGCGGCCCCTGGCGGAGCAGCCCGAGAAGGCGATCCGTCAAGGCGGGACCATCATTCACGAGGTGGGAGGCGCGATCATGGGAGCCCATCCGTCGAAGTCGGTCACCAATCAATGGTGCCAGACTTGGGACGTCCCCAATCTCATCGTTGGCGATGGTGCAACCTTTCCCGGGACGGCTGATAAGAACCCCACGTTGACGATCATGGCGCTGGCTTACCGTGCGGCGGATCATCTGGTTGACGAGATGAAGAAAGGCAATCTGTGAACGATTCCACGGATGGGCGGGAGCCTGCCGGAAAGGATCTGCCCCGAGTGGACCGTCGCACGGCTCTCCGCTGGATGGGCGCGGCCACCGCGGCGATCCCAGTCCTCGAACGCGAGGCCTTGGGCGCGGAACGATCAGGCACTCGCCGCCCGCGTCTCCCCGCAGGCGGCTACGGGCCGGATCCTGACTTGCTTCGCTCCTACCAGCCTGGCGATCTCTGGTCGCTGACTTTGAACGACGCCCAAAGGCGGCTGGTGATGGTGTTGTGCGATCTCGTGATGCCGGCTGACGAGTCCTCCCCGAGTGCGTCGTCTCTGGGCGTGCATGATTTTATCGATGAATGGATCAGCTCGCCCTATCCGGGCCAGGTCGAGGATCGAAGGATTCTCCTCGAGGGTTTGGCTTGGATCGATGTGGAGGCGATTCGTTCGGAGGGGGAGGTGTTTGTTTCGCTCCCTGCCGAAAAGCAGTTCAAGATGTGCCAGGCCTTGGCCCGTCGAGCCAAGGCCAGTTCAAACACGTTTCCGGGAAGTTTCTTCTATCGGTTGCGAAATCTGGTTGCAGGTGCTTATTATACGACTCCGGAAGGAATGGAAGATATCGGGTATCGTGGAAACACGCCCCAGGATCGATGGGACGGTCCGCCGCCTGAAGTCTTAGAAAAGCTTAACCTCCCCCCTCAATGAAACGATTCAAAACGGCCCTGGTTGGTTTGATGACGATCTCAACGGCACCTTTGCTGGCCGCCGATTCCGAAGCGGGCTTTGTGTCAATATTCAACGGGACGAGCCTCGAGGGATGGGACGGAAAACCGGGCGCTTGGGAGGTGCGTGAGGGAGCAATCTGGTGTACCGGCCGGTCGGCGGACAAGAACTGGCTCGTATGGAGAAAGGAACGGCCAGCCGACTTCATCCTTCGGCTCGAGTTTCGATGGGACCGGGGTAATTCAGGGGTCCAGGTCCGGAGTGACGATTTGGGTGATTGGAAGATCTTCGGATACCAAGTTGAAGTGGCGGCACGCAATAAAATGGGCCTTTGGCATCATTCCTTATTGGGAGCGGATCACCCCAAGAAAAAAGCCCGGCATTTGATGGCAACGGCGGGGCAGGTCGCCATGATCGAGCCTGATGGGTCCAAGAGGGTTCGTCATGTGAATGATCCTGTTGAGGTCCAGTCGCACTTCAATGAACACGAATGGAATTCCATGGAATTGATCGTCAGAGGCTCGAAACTCGTTCAAAAGATTAATGGGGAGCATTTCGCAACGGTCGTGGATCAAGATTCTGAAATGAGTCGGAAGCAAGGCTTCATTGCCCTCCAAGATCACGGCAAGGGTTGTGTGGTGGCCTTCCGGAATCTTTGCTTGAAGCAACTGCCGTGAATCCTCTCCGGAAACCGGAGTGACGGGCCGGGCTCGGAAATTAAAAATTTTTATTGAAGTGATGAAAAGTCAATCAGCAAGAACGGGTTTCCCGAATCGATGGTACGCCGGCCCACCCAAGAAGGGTTTCTGCCGATGCCTTTTCCTGAGGCATGGCCTTCTCGTCATGCTGGCCTGGACCGTGTTCAACATGACGGTCCGCGGGGCGGATCCGGTTTCACCGTTTAAAATGCTTGTCCCTGGATTCTCGGTCGAAGAGATGCCAGTCACGCTCACCAGTCTGAACAACGTTGAGTATGCGCCGGACGGTCGGCTTTTTGCGGGAGGATACGATGGGCGCTTTCACATGCTGAGCGACAGTGATGGGGACGGTCTGGAAGACAAGGTTGAGACCTTTTCACCCGAACCCAGTCCCAACTATCCTCTGGGGATGGCCGTGAAGGACGGGATGCCTTATGCCGTGCTCACCGATGAGGTCGTGCGATGGCGGGATACCGATGGAGACGGGTTGCCCGATCGGCGTGAGACGGTGGTCAAGGGGTTTGATGATCCCGAGCTCGTCGAGGCGTCCTATCTCAACCATCGACGGGTGGACAGCTCGATGGCGTTGGCTTTTGGCCCAGACGGGTCCCTCTATGTCACGATGGGTAATGCGGGTTACAACAATCCCTACTGGCATGACAAGGTTGGCGTGGCGCACTACTCACCGCAGAAACGGCGGGGTTGTCTGCTTCGGTTTCGTCCCGATGGAAGCGTGGAACAGTTGGCCTCGGGTTTGCGCTACATCATGTCGCTTCAGTTTAATCAGCATGGGGACTTGTTTGGGAGTGATCAGGAAGGGGCGACATGGGTGCCCAATGGGAATCCATTTGATGAACTGTTGCATCTTGAAAGGGGGCGCCATTATGGGTTTCCACCCCGTCATCCCCGCTGGCTTCCGGAGGTCATCGATGAGCCCAGCGTGGTCGATTACAGTCCCCAGCACCAAAGCACATGCGGCTTCCGGTTCAACGGACCCACGGGGGGACGGGCTCGATTTGGTCCTGAGATTTGGGCGCACGATGCGCTTACCGTTGGGGAATCTCGAGGGAAACTGTGGCGAACGTCGCTGGTGAAGACGGCTGCCGGATACGTCGGCCGTGCCCAGTTGGTGGGGACGGTCCCTCTTCTGGCGGTTGACTGTACGATTTCGCCAAAAGGGGATCTGGTGGTTTGCACCCATACTGGCAAACCTGATTGGGGAAATGGACCCAAGGGACAGGGTCGGGTGTTTAAAATCCGTCTCACTGACAAGACCGCGGCCCAACCCGTCATGGCCTGGGCGCGGAGCGAAACCGAAACGGTGGTCGCCTTTGATCGCCCCGTCAGCCCGGGGTTCTACAACCCGGCATCTTTCACCTGGGAAATGGAGTCCGGACGGTATGTGGGGGCGGCGGATCGTTTGGAAACGATGCGGCCAGGTTACAGTGTGGTGGCCATGCAGCAGCGGCAGGCGAGAACGAAGGTGCCCATTGAGTCGGTTCGGCTGAGTGACCATCGGCGGGAACTCATCCTCAAAACGACCGTCCGCACCGAGGCGCTTGCCTATGCGTTTACCCATGCCGAAAAACTGGATTTGGCATTCGACTTGTCGGGGCTCATGGCAAGTTGGGAAGGACGGGGGGGGCAACGATGGAAGGCATGGTTGCCCCATCCGGATTTCAAGGCCGCGCAAGCCTTGACCCGGGGTAGTGCCACGCACGATGGGCTTTGGCGGCATGTTGCGCAGAGCGGAAGCCTGACGCTTAGGGGACAACTCGACCTCAACCGAATGCTTATTCCTCTGACCCAGCCCGGGGCGATCCTTGACTATCAACCAGAAGAAGAGACCGTGTTCGTTCGGTTTGAGAGTGATGCGACGCTTCGATTGGAAGCGCCCGGCGTCCAAGTCGAGCGGGTGAGCGACAACGAATCTCTTATCAAGGTGCGAGGGGCTGAAGCGAATCAGTGGTATCCATTTCAACTGACGGTGAGCACTCCGGCGACCACTCTGGACGTGTCGTTTTCGACCGCTTGGGACGCGCGACCACGCGCTTTGGCAACACGACGCTTCCTCCTCCCATTTGCCAAACCGGCGGCTGCGGATGATTTGACGCGTAGGATTCCTCAAATTGCGGGAGGCGATTGGGAGGCGGGGCGAGCCCTTTACCACGGTAAAGCGGTCTGTGGAACCTGTCATACGATCCGAGGTGAGGGATTTGAGGTCGGTCCCGATCTCAGCAATGCCAAACATGCCAACTTCTTCAGTCTGGTCCGCAGCATCACCCGGCCAAGCGCTTCAATCAACCCTGACGCCGTCGGATACATCGTGACCTTGAACGATGGCAGGGAAGTGGTCGGGACTCGTGTGGGGGAAACGGTCTCGGAACTCCGGCTTGCTCAAGCGGGGGGAGTGGTGGTCCCCTTGAGGAAATCGGATATCCTTCGGACGGAGCCCATGACTGTTTCGCTGATGCCTGAGGGCCTTTTTGATGCGTTGACTGAGGATGAGCGACGCGACTTATTGACGTATCTCCTATTTGATCAAGCGCCGGAACCTTCCAAGCGTTGAGGGACACTCGCTTGGCCGTTTTCGAAGATTTTATGGCTGTTTTCTATCGGATAGATGGTCGATGAGGCTGGTGCTTCCCCAATTGACTTGGGCCGACGAATTGAGCTAG
>DEAY01000261.1:0-1637 GCA_002348345.1 Verrucomicrobia bacterium UBA2970 | reverse complement strand
CTCGCCAATAGGAAGAAGATGCCAGGAGGATGCTGATGAAGGATAGCCTACTAAGATTTCTGGTGGTCGTTGTGTTTTGGTTGTGTGGACTGGGGCCTGTGACGAGTGGGAGTGCTGATGAGGAGAAGAAGGTAGTCTTTGCCGAGGAGGACCGTCGTTCCCTCTGGGAAGACGTCATTGGCTATCGAGCGACGGTTGACATTTCGGGAATGGGGCTCTATTCCGACGAGAAGGGTGATCTGGCCAATGTCTTCGCGATTGGGTTTGATGCCAATGCCAAGATTTCGCGTTGGAACAGGGATCTGGCGACGATTATTGTACAACTCTATGGGGTTCGGCTTGAGAATCATCCGGCCCCGCCACCCTTTTTTGAAGGGGAAGACGATTGGGAGTTTACGCCTCGGATCTGCAATGTGAATTTCCACCTCTCGGGTGACGGTCGTTTCAATATCAAGGCCGGCCACTACGAGATGCCATACGGCTTGGAAGCGACCATCAATTCCAACGGAACGCTCCGTCAGTTCACTCACCCGAGTAACCTGGGAACGAAGGTGGACTGGGGAGTCACCGCCAATGGCACCTTCCCAAAATTTCAATATGAAATCGGGTTGAGTCGGGGATCAGGAATGGAGTTTGAGTCTCGTGGAAACCCCTATGCTGTGGCGGGTCGGATCGGAACCCCGATCGATACGGAAAATTTTTGGGGGACGACGTCTTACGGCCTCTCGTTTTACCAGGCCGATCTTCTGTTGCGGAACGGAACCTTGATGGATCGTTGGCGGGTGGGGTTGGATGGACAACACTATATTGGACCGTTCGGCGGTCTGGGTGAGATTTCCTTTGGGGAAACCGCGGGGGAAGCGACGATCAATATGCTCACGGAGTTGAATGTGTCCAATCCGAAGGAAACCCTGTTGACCTATAGCCAGTTTCGCTGGGTGAATCAAAAGAGGGCAATGGCCTGGGACGATTCGGGCAGCATTGTTTTTGGAGTGCGGTATGCTCCGGACAATCACTGGGCCTTGAGTGCCCAGTTTACTCAGCAACTGTGGCGGTTCATGACAGCCCCGACCGACCAGCTTTTCCAACTTCAATTACGGTATCGCCTCTAAGCCCTAGAAAACAATCGGCATGAAACTCTCGATATACCTTTTAGTGATTGGACTGGTCGTGTTGTTCTCGAATCCCTTGCCCAGCCAAGCGCAAGCCTATTGCGCATTGCGAGATCCGAACCGGATCATTCAGGGCTTGTTTCCTGAGGCGAGTGGCTATCGGTCCTTTATCAGGAGAGTGACGAGGACCGCGGCGGCGGAGATTTCCGAGAATTCAGCTGTCGAATTCGATGTCCGCGAGTTTGGAAAGCATACCCTCTATGCCGTCATGGAGCAGGACCAGTTGATGGGCTTTGTTCAATCTCGAACCGAGGTGGCCAAATACGGGCTTGCTGAGATTGTGTGGGCCCTTGATCCGGAATTGAGATTGAGTCGCTTTCAGTTTCAGCGATGCCGCAGTCGCTGGAAAAATCGGGTTGAAAGTGACAAGATCCAATCCATCTTGGAGGGCTTGTCGGAGGCAGAGCTGTTGAAGGTCCTCAAAGAAAAGGGGGCGAAAGGTCTGGTGGTGGAGGCGGGACTCCC
>DEAY01000098.1 GCA_002348345.1 Verrucomicrobia bacterium UBA2970 | reverse complement strand
CTTGTGATCATGACAGCGGGCGCAGGCCACGGTGAGTCCCATGAGCCCCCGGGTAATCACGTCGATTTGGTCATCGATGGTGTCGTGTCGGTTTCGAAACTGTTGGCCGACGGTGAGAAATCCGAGGGCCGCCAGCGAGGGGTGGTTCTTGGGTCGGTTCAATTGATCTGCCGCTAATTGCTCGATGACGAACTGATCGTAGGGCAGGTCCTGGTTGAGCGCCCGGATCACATAGTCCCGGTAGGTGTAGGAGAATTCGAAGCGCTGAAAGCCGATGGCGGCACCACCATGGGTGTCGGCATACCGCGCAATATCGAGCCAATGGCGGCCCCAACGTTCGCCATATAGGGGGGAGTCGAGAAGTCGATCGACGACTCGCTGGAAGGCTTCGGGTGAGGGATCATAAAGAAACGCTTCGACCTCGGCCTGGGTCGGAGGGATCCCGATGAGATCAAAGGTGGTGCGGCGGATGAGTTGTTGGCGGTTCAGTGGGGGCGAGAAAGCGAGCCGAGCCGTTTTGAGTTTGGCGAGAACAAATCGATCGATCTCGGAAAGGTCCTGCCGGTCGGGGAATGGTGGGTTGGTGAGGGCAAGCGGGGCGAAGGCCCAGTGTTGCTGAAACGGTGCGCCGGCTTTGATCCAAGAGCGGAGCTGGGCGATTTCCCCGGGAGTGAGCCGCTTGCCTGTTTCGGGCGGGGGCATCTTTTCATCGGGGCGAGATGCGGTCACACGTTGAATCAAGGGGCTCTCATCGGGATTGCCAGGTAAGATGGCTGATTCGATGGCGTTCGAACGTTCGTCAAGCCGCAGTTCCGCTTCGCGTTGGGCTTGATCTGGCCCGTGGCATTCAAGGCAGTTTTCCGCAAGGATTGGCTTGATCTGCTCGTTAAAGGAGGAGAACTCAAGATCGGCTGCAGCTAACGGATCAGAAAAGCCCCCTCCGAAAAAGCTCCCAGCCCAAAGCGCCATCATCAGACCGGCGAAGTGAATCCCTTTTGGTGAGTTCATCATTGAAACGGGACGCCCATCGGGAGCGATTTCGTTTAACTGGTGGTGACAGCAATTTATCGAATTCCATCCTCCGGGGAAACGGTATAATTCCGAATTCTGAAAAGCCCTGTGCCGGGAATGGCAATGGCGCAGTGTCTGCCCCAGGATCTGCCCCAAGAGGCGTTAGGGCAAGGGGGGGAGTAAGGCGATCTGATCCGAACGCACCCAACCGGTTTGGCCTTGCGGATCACGGATTTGATGCCAACCGTCTTTCTCGTCGAGAATCATCAGTTCGACTCCATCCACCACGTTGTGGCTGCTTTTTGACTCGGAGAAGGGGCCGAAGCGAACCACCGCTTCCTTCTCCGTGACCACGCCGTATTGTTTTGCGAGGCGTTCGCGTGTGGCTCCCAGGAGAAGGATGGCAAGGAAAGCGAAGAGGATTCCGGATAGCTTGGCGCTTTGGAGCATCCATGAGCGACGGTTTCGAGCGGCGAGAGCGATGGCCGTCCCACCGAGCCAGATCCAGTAGGGAACCATCGCAACCGCCGTCCACTGGTTGAGGGTGAGCTGAAATAGAAACTGTTGCCAGAAACTGCGAGGCAGCACGGCATCAACACCGAGCTTCTCGCGGGCGAACCGAAGATTTCCTTTGATGTCAGGATCGCCCGGCGCGAGTTCAAGGGCTTGATGGTAGGCCAAGACCGAAGGGCCAACGCGGCCCTGCTGGTAGAGGGCATTTCCGAGGTTAAAACGAATGGCGGCGGAATCGCTTCCTTCGGCAATGATCTCTTGATACGCTTCGGCGGCAGCCAAGTAGGCGCCTTGTTCGTAGAGAAGGTTTGCCTCGTCGAAGGTGGGGGCAGCCTGTGTCAATGCCGCCGACAAATACAAGGCGCAGGAGCAGCAACCAAGCCACGATCGAGTCAATGCGGATTCCCGGGCAATCTTCGAATTCATTCCTTATCTAGGCCAAACGCCGATTCAGTCAGGAAGCGATTGGATCTCGGCGAGGACGACCGCCGCCTTTTCCGAGATTTCGGTGAGCTCTGAGGCCTTGCCCGACGGGGCATATCGAGATTGGTTGCAAGTTTGGAACAAGTGCTCGAGGGATTCGATCAAGTCCTGGTCGAGGATTCGGCCGCTCAGGTCCGTCTCGACCACTGCTTCGGTAATCGCGTTGGCCGGTAGGTCGAGCCGTTCCCCGATTTGTTCCTGGAGAAGACGAAAGAGCAGCGCAAAGAAGGCTTCGGAATCATGGTTCGCAGCATGCTGCCCGAGTTCGGAAAGTCCGGACTGAACGAGCTTCCCCACGGTTTTCTTTCGTTGTGCCCGTGGGTTCCGATCCTCGAGGGTTTGGCGCCACCGGAATAGGATGGCACTGATCCACACGAGAATGGGAAGGGTTTGAACACCAAGAAACCAGGGTTGGGTGAGCCAGGGCTGGGCGGCCGAGGCCAAGGTGCCCTGGTGGGGTTTGATGTGGACGATATTGGTCGCGATGTTCGGAGCAGATGTCGACTGGCCCGATTCGGCCAGGATCGTGGGGGCGGAGGCGGCGGTCAAATTGGGTTGTACGCTGAGTGGAATCGGGGGATGACTGAGGGTCTTGTAGGCTTGGGAAAGGGGATCAAAGAAACTAAACTGGATTTCGGGAAGAGAGGCAATTTCAGCGTTATTGGGGATGACCACCTTCTCAAAGGTCTTCGTGCCGCTGAGCCCCATCTCATCCGTATGCTTGATCGTTGAGGTTTCCGGGTATTGCTTGAATTCGTGCCAGTCGTCGAATAATGGCATTTTGAGGGATTCGAGTGCGCCTCGGCCGGTCAAGGCCATCACCAACGTGATCGGGTCTCCGGCCGTCAGGGTTGTCGGCGAAGCGGTGAGTTTCATGGTGAAATTGCCGACGGCCCCGTTGAACCCCTCGGGTTGACCCTCGTCCGGAAGGGATTTGACCAATAAATTCACCGGTTCGGACTTGAGGAGGACGTCTCGGCGGACGGTTGAGTTGAGATCGGCCAGTCCTCGAAAAAGCGAATCAAAAGCCCCCCGTTGCCGTCGCCCCGACTGATTGCGGAAGTAAAGAGGCACCTTCCATGAAACAGGTCCGATGACCAATTCTCCCGTCTTCACCGCCCGTACTGAGTAGCGAAAGGTAATCTGATTGTAGAGCTGGTTGCCGATTCGGGATTGGGATTGGGTTGGCTTTCCGGCTTCGGCGATCACCAATCCGTCCGTGGGGATGACCGGCTTCTCTTCGAGCTTGGCGTTCAGTTCGAACAATTCCACGGCCATTTGAAAGACCTCTCCAAGAAAAACTGACTGTTTCGGAACCCTTACCCGAATGAAAGCGTATTGGCTGTAGTCTCGGCCCTTTGATACGCTGAGGCGAAGGGTCTTTGTGCGGTAATCCTTGCCCTGAATGGTGGACTCGAGCGGAGGAATCACGAAGGTTCCTTCGCGTTGTGGGGTAATCGTGAATTGATGCGAGAGGGTGATCAAGCTGGTTTGCCGGCCATTGATAAAGGAATACTTTGAGCTGCGGGAGGGACCATTGTACTGGATCGTCAGCCCGTCAATTTCCGGGAGCTCCGGAACGCTGGCCGGTTCACAATTGGTATAGCGAACCTGGAGGATAGTGGACTCCCCCTTGGGCAGTGTCGAATCCGCCAAGATCGCATCATAACCCATCGCTTGTCCGAGGCCTTCTTGCAGGGAGAAAAGCAAGCCGAGAGTGCCCACGGCCCAGGCCAGTAGGGAACTTTGGGACAAGATTCCTTGGTGAGAACGCAATGGGGTCATGGGCATCACGTTACCAATCCTTCAAGCTTTGGTTTTGGGATCGGCGTGATTGGGGCGGTCGGAAAATCATCGCTTTGGCTTGGTCGCGTTCGGCATCCAGAAGTTGTCGGGCCTGTTCGGGGGTCATCTGGCCTTCCCGAGGCTGGGCTTCCTGCGGTTCCTCTCCAGAGGGGTTGGGTTGTGATTGGGGCTTCGGGTCTTTTTCTTGGTCATTCGACTCAGCGTCTTCTTGTTGTTGATCCTGATCCTGCTGTTGA
>DEAY01000097.1 GCA_002348345.1 Verrucomicrobia bacterium UBA2970 | reverse complement strand
AGGATGGCCGAGCGGAATCGCGGGACTGGTCTCGATCAAGCCAAGGTCAGGCTGAAAAAACACCTCCACAGGCTGCGACCCTTTTTCGCCTGCATGAGGTCGATCAAGGCATGGAAGCCCCTCCGATCGAGTTTGGAGCGCTTCTGGATCGGTTCCTGCCCAGCGGTTCGATTCAGGGGTGGTTGATGCGCTGGTCTGGAAAAATAAGCGGGGGGATGAATTGGATTTAGCTCCGGAGATCCCATTCATTTCCGATGGCATCAGGCCCCTTGTGGGAGCGTTTGCGGAGACGACCAAGGAGACGCCGTTTGCCATGGATTAGGCTTCGTTGGACGGTTTTTCAAGAGAGACATTGATTACTGTCAATGGAAACCAAATCGAGTGAAGGTTACGCTTGTTTCCGCGCGACCCTGCCTGCTGCGGTTCGCGAATCCAAAAAAAAGAGCGGTCCCCCGGAGGGGCCGCTCGTGGTCAAAGGAACCGGGGATCTGAATCCCTAGAGGATCGATTTTCCCGTCGACAGGAGGTCTTCGCAGGCTTTGGCGGTTCGGGCCGCCATGTTTTCCTCCGCCTTCTTCAGATAGCTTCGGGGATCGTAGACCTTCTTGTTTCCAATCTCTCCGTCGATCTTTAAGACGCCCTCGTAGTTGGAGAAAATATGGCTAGCAACCGGACGGGTGAAGGCATACTGGGTGTCCGTATCGACGTTCATCTTGATGACCCCGTATTCGAGGGTCTCGCGGATCTCTTCAAGAAGGCTGCCGGATCCACCATGGAACACCAGGTCGAATTCGGCATCTTGGCCGTATTTCTCCTGAACGGCGGCCTGACCCTCCTTGAGAATCTCGGGCCGGAGCTTGACGGCTCCTGGTTTGTAGTGTCCGTGGACATTGCCGAAGGTGGCGGCGAAGGTGAAGCGCCCGATCTCGGCCAGGGCTTCGTGAACGGCCACCATGTCCTCGGGGGTGGTGTAGAGGTGCTCCTCGGGGGTGTCCTCGGTTCCTGCGGCTCCGTCCTCCTCGCCGCCGACGACGCCGGCCTCCACCTCGAGAATGACCTCGAGATCGGCGCATCGCTTGAGATACTTCTTGGAGATTTCCATGTTCTCATCAAGGGGGAGCGCGGACGCGTCGAGCATGTGGTTTTGGAAGAGATTGTTCTCGCCCTTGGCCCGTCTTGCCTCGGTGGCGTCCAGCAAGGGATCCAGGAACGAGGCGGCCTTCTGGGGTTGGCAGTGGTCAGTGTTCAGGGCTATGAGGACGTTGTACTGCTCGGCCAGCCGATGAGCGGCCTCGGCAAGGACGATCACCCCCGTCACGGGGTCCTTGTGGTTCAACCCGGAGGCGAATTGCCCCGCGCCGGTCGAGAATTGAATGATTCCGTCCGATTTCGAATCGGCGAATCCCTTCATCGCGGCGTTCAAGGTGGTGAGGTTGACACAGTTGATGGCCGGATAGGCGTAAGCGCCCTTCTGGGCGGCATCCAGCATGTCGGCAAATTGTTTTGGAGTGGCGATCGGCATTTTATTCTCGAAATTCGGCTTCTCGTTTAAAGGAGATCAGAGATCATGGAAAGCCTTTTTGTCCTTCCTACATTAAATATCGAAACGCGAACCGGGCGAAGGTGGATTCGTGATCGGGGTCGGAATGGGTTGCACCCGTGGCGATTGGTCCTCCAGCAGGACCGGGACCTTCGTGATGATTGACGCCTTGGAGGAGCGCGGCTGAATGGGGGATCGACGGTTGTTAGCTCACCTCGGAGGGGCGGATCTGCCGGCCATGCCGCAGGGGGAGGAATTCAAGGTCCCTCGGAAAATAGAATCCTTCCCCCGTCTTGAAGTCAAAGACCGAGGCGAGTTTGCGACTCGCGGGAACGCGGTGTTACCTGACAGGTTTATGGGTGCCCCGGAAGGGATGGGGTCTGCAATGCCCGAATGCTCCGTTGTCGGCGAGGGCGATCACGGAGTGGTGTCAGTGGCGAACGCTGATCCAGTTGCTGCGGTTCGAAAACGGGACCTATCCCTGCGTCAAGTCGAGCCGTTTGTTCCGAACCGAATTCATCGCTGCGGGCCCGAACCATTGGAACGGCCCCGATTGGGAACCCCGTGCGGTGATGCCATCCAAGTCGATCGGTCTAATGGCCAGGAGTCGTTGCTGGGAATGGATCAAGGGGTGGATGGCTGAGTTGGAAAACCCCGAGACTGCCAATTGCAGTCGCCTGGTGAGTCTCGAACGCCGCCTGCATTCGTGCGGTGAGTTGAGTAAAGGGATCCTGCCACCGTGTTCGTGCGAGGGCGTTTTGGGGCATGGAGGCCGCCGTCCGGCGCCGTTTCTTGTTGACTGATTTGGATGGGTCGCTTCCGATGGCTAGAACCCCAGTAATGATGAAGAGAAACTTCCTCCTCCTTTTTCGAAGCCCGCTCTTGTGGTGGGTTGGAATCACGCTTACGAGTCCGTTGATCGGGCAAATGTCTATCCGAGAGGGGCTGGTTGCCGAGTGGAACTTTGATGAAAACTCGGGGCAGACAGCGTCCGATTCCGTGGGGACCAACGAGGGCGTGCTCAACGATTTTCCCGATGATCAATCCCACTGGGTCGAGGGCAAGGTGGGAGGGGGAATCGCCTTTGACGGTGTCGAAAATTACATCGAAGTGCCTGATCACGCGTCAATCGGGGCCGATGTGCGGGATGCACTCACGGTGATGGCATGGTTCAAGTCGGATGTCGTTCTCGAAGGGAGCGGAGCGGGGAATCGCATGTTGGAAAAGGGGAATAATTACTTCTTTCTCCAAGGAGTCCGGCCGGGCGGCATGAATTTTTTGGTAAAGAACGGCGGCGCGAATTTCACGGCGGGCATTGATGAGACCCTGGAGGCCGACACCTGGTACCATATTGCGGGCGTCTTCGATGGGGCCACGGCGAAAACCTATATCAATGGGGAGTTGAAGGGTTCAGTGGACGTGCCGGGGAGGATTGACGACAACAAACTCCCTCTCCGCATCGGGTCGGACGATTCCGGTAATTTTTTTGCCGGGGTGATGGATCAGGTGTTGATCTGGAAACGGGCCTTGTCGGGTGCGGAGATCCGGACGGTGATCGAGGGAAGCTTCGAGATCGTCGAAGGTGCCTTGCCTGAGATTCAAACGCAACCCGAGTCGCAAACCCTGTTTGAGGGGGGGACGGCCTCCTTGCAGGTGACGGCGGATGGCGCGGGAACGCTGCGCTATCTCTGGTATAAGGGAGAGGATCCCTTGCGAGCCGAGACCAGTCCTTCCCTGACGATCCCGGATGCGAGCGCCAATGACAGCGGCGAGTATTGGGTGCGGGTCCAAAACGAGTCCGGGGAGGTAGCGAGCACAAGAGTGACGCTGAGCGTGACCCCGGTTACCGGTCTCGCGACCGGTCGGGTGGCGTCCTGGTCGTTCGACGAGACGTCAGGGTCGATGGCGAAGGATGATTCGGATTCCGGCTTGAACGGGGAATTGGTGGGATTCCCTAACGGGGCGTGGCAGAGCGGTCAGGTGAAAAACAGTCTCCACTTTGACGGGGTGGGCAGTGTGGTGGCTGTTGGCAATCACGACGCTCTCAATTCGATCGGGAATGAGGCCACAATCTCATTTTGGATCAATCTCTCCTCCTACGGTGAATTGGAGAGCGCCGGGAGTTATGATCGCGCCGCGAGTTATATCCTGAGGAAGGGAAACCATCTGGGAGTTCGGATCGTGAATGATCCCGGGACGGTGACGCGAACGATAGCCGTTAGAGCGGGGACGGGCAATGACAGTGGGACGGTCAATCGAAAGGGGTGGGAGGCGAACGCCCCTCAGGGCTCGGTGGAACTTGATGTCTGGCACCACTTCACGATCGTCTACAAGGGGGGAGAGGTTCTCTTCTACAAGAACGGCTTCCCGGTGGGGACTCCGGCCACGGGGGGGCTCGGCAGTCCGAATGAGGAGGGGTTAAATATCGGAAACTATGACGATATCGAAACGGCGGTTCGCTACTTGAATGGAAATCTAGATGAACTGAACCTCTGGGCGCGTCCGCTTCGCGAGGCCGAGATCCTCGAGATTGCGGGGAAGGATGTCGCCGGGGTACCGGTGGTGGAGGTTCAGCCCCAGTCACAAAAGAAACTGGAAGGCACGACGGCGGTGTTCCAGATCGTGGCGACCGGCAAGCGTCCGGTCGCCTATCAATGGCTCAAGAACGGCCAAGCGATCGAGGGGGCCACGGAAAACCGACTGACGCTAAGCCGGTTGGTGCCCAGTGATGCGGGTCAGTATACAGTCACCGTCACCAATGATCAGGGCAGCAGCAACAGTGAGGCCGGCCGCCTTGAAGTTGAGGAACTGGGGGCCATCACCAGTGGGTTGGTGGCCCACTTCACGTTTGACGAATTGGCGGATGGCAGTCTTCTGGACCAGACTGGGAATGGGCTCAATGGCACGTTGCTTAATTTTGGCGACGGGGCGATTGACGCCGGCGTGATCGGCGGAGCGATCGCCTTTGATGGGGAAGATGATCACATTCGCATTCCTCACAGTGATCTACTCTCGCTGGGAACGGAGGCGACGGTTTCGGTGTGGTTGAACCCGGTTCTTTTTTCGGGAGGCAGTGATTTTGACCGGGTCTTTCGCAAGGACGTGAATTACGACTTTGTGCTGATCAACGGCGGCGTGGCGCGGGTGCACGGGGTCAGCAAGACGCCCTATTCCGCTCCGCGGGATACGGTGGTCGCGGAGTCCTGGCAGCATTTCGCTTATGTCGTTCGTAACGGAACGATCCAGTGGTATCGAAACGGGGAACCGGTCGGCCGTGCGCTCAGAGGGAAGTTGGGGGAACCCAATTCCAATCCCCTGGTGTTGGGGAATTATGAGGTGGAGCCGACTCAGGGGAACTGGATCAACCGGCCATACCAGGGCTTGATGGATGATCTCGGAATCTGGCAACGGGCGTTGACAGCCAATGATTTGTTGTCGATTTACCAGAATGGATTGAATGGAAAACCGCTTTCCGAGGAACTCGACCCGATTGAAATCCAGTCGGTCACCCGGACGGAGAATGGGTTGGCCTTGCGCTACTTCACGCCGTTCTCAAGTCGAAATCACGTGGTGCAGTCCCGGTCCGGCGCGGCCGAGAGAGAGTGGATGGAGATCGAAGGGTTGCGCCCCAAAGATCTGGGCGAGGGACTCTTCGAAGTTGAAGTGCCCGCCCCGGGGGATGGATTGGGTTTCTACCAAATCGCCGCGGTGCCCCCGCCTCCAATCTTCTTCGACGATTTTGAATCCGGAGCGCCGGGTTGGACCCACGGAGGAGCCAAGGATGAATGGGAGCTCGGACGCCCCTCGAATGGTCCGGGAGCGCCGGCGAGTGGGGACCATGTGTATGGGACCGACCTTGACGGTGACTTCGAACCGTTCAGTGAGGCCTTTCTGCGAAGTCCTGAGATTGACTTGACCGAGGTATCGGTGGCGAATCTCCGGTTTTCAGAGTTTCACAGTGTGGATGCCGAAATCGATTTTCACAGCGTGGTGGTCAATGTGATCGATCCCAAGAGCAATGTGGTCATCCAGGAAGTGTTCCGCGCCGCAGGCGCCACTTCCGGTTGGACCCCCAGGACGATCCGGTTGGCCGGCGATGCCGTGGGAGGGGTGGTCAAGATTGAGTTTCTCCTCATCACTGATGAATTCAATCCCCTGCCGGGGTTCTACATCGATGATGTCGAAGTCCGGGAGAACTAGCGCCCATCACGAACGCTGAAGACGGGTGCCCAAGAGCACCGAATCCATCACTGCGTTGAGTTCGAGGGGTCGGGTGGACGGCCCCTCGATTATTCGGCGACGATTCTGAAGAAGCCCAGATCTCCCTCTAGCTCGGGAGAGCCCGCCCGGATGACGACTTCGCTGGCGCCCCGGGTCGAGAACTGGGTGACCGCTTTGAACGCGGTGCCCGGTTCGGTCGAATGGAAAACGTTGATTTGTTCATTGCCGCTTTTGACGCGAATGACAAAGTTGCCGGCGATGTCGAACCGCGCACCGTGGATACGAATCTCGGGGCGCTCACCGTCGAGGAATTCAACGGGTGCGCCCCCCAAGGTGGCGCGATAGCCTCGGGCCCCGGCGGTGGCAAAGACGGTCAGATCGGGATTCAGTGCACTGAACATGTTGCCGCGATAGGAAGGGGCGTTGCCGAGAAATACGACTCGGGTCAGTTGGTGACAGCCCTCGAGCACGCCGTTGCGGAACCATCGGAAGCGGGGGCCGAACTCGATGGACTCGAGGCTTGTGCATTGGGAAAACGCCCACGAGCCGACGTTGCTGACCCGTTCACCGAGTTTGATGGAAACGAGGGATGAGCAGTCAGCGAAGGCAAAGTCGCCAACGTTGTTGACCTCATCGGGAACGATCACTTCGGTGAGACTCGCGCAATCCTGAAAGGCACCTTTGCCGATCGAGCGGATGGCCTCGCCGAGGGTCAGGTTTTTGAGTGCCGTGCAGCCGCTGAACGCCTCGTCTTCGATGCGGGTGATGGAGTCAGGGATCCGTACGGTTTCGAGTCCCGTACAATCTCGGAAGGCGCGACGCGCGATCTCGGTGATCGACTCCGGGATGATGACCTCCGAGATGCCCGAGCAGCGGTCGAAGGCGCTGTCCCCGATCGACGTCACGGAGGCTCCTTGAACGGATTCGAGAATCTTGACGCGTCCGGTCACGCTGTCCTCAAACCCTTCGACGGAGGCAATGTCGCCGCGAATCCGATAGCGAAGTGAAGCGGCGATGATCAGCAGGGGCTGCCCGAGGGCGGCTTCGTCGTAGCCGGTGGCCTCGATGGGCACGGTGATCGTGGCAAAGGGACTGAGGGCATCAAACGCATTCGAGCCGATCGTCGGCGCGTTCC